>JANWVW010000018.1 GCA_025056095.1 Bacteroidia bacterium | reverse complement strand
GAGCATGCCGTTAGGCAGTGCGTAGCGTTAGCGAAGCACCGAAGCGAAGCGTAGTGCGGAATGCCCCGACCCTTGCGCAGCAAGGGGCACGCCCAAAAAGAAAAAAATCTACCTAAAAAACATAAATCAAACTACTGCACACAATACCACAAAAGTTGTTGAAAAAAGTTTTATTCTACCTTACACTGTTCTACCTGTTGGATATTATATTCCCAATCGGCATGTATCATAATGGCTTTTTTAAGTCCAAGTTTTCTTAAATGCTGCTCTATTTGGCTTTTGTTTATGTTCATATACACGTTCCGTTCAGCATAATACATTACTTGGGGCGAAATAGTGGTACTACTGTACAAAACTAAAACCTCATCACTCGGGCTAAAAGACACTAATTTGCTTGCAAAAGCTTGTATTTTGTTTGTTTTTGGAATAGAAACACTTTTTGCAGTCATATACAATGCGTTTGCTACTAGTATTATGCTGCTAATCCACACACTAAGCCTTAATTGCCTTTGTTTTTCTATCAAAATAGCCCATACTATCAAAATGACGATACTTGTTTTAAGGATAGAAAAGTCATTTTCTGCGGTAAAGTTCAAAAATATCCAATGGTGCAATATAACTGCCCAAAAAGTAATTCCTAAAATTATATAAGCCTTTTTTAGCTTGTCTTCCTGTTCTTTACTTCTTTTTGTAATCCACATCAGTGTTATAGCAGGTATAACGGGATAAAAATGCGCTATATAAGAATGCAGTATTGTTGTGTAAGTGTTTAATTCCCAACGAGAAAAGTAAAGATTTGTATCAGCAACTACTCTTTGCGACGCTTTTTGTAAAAGCGCCTGCCAAAGTGCTTTTGTACCTGCTATTTGGGCATATATCCAAAAAGTTAAAAGTACACCGCTTGCCGTGCAAAATATCCAAAATAAAATATGAAGTGTTTTTGTCTTTCTACTCAATTGCGAACTTCTCAAAGTATAAAAAACAATTGTTGTACACAAAAAAAAGCCTATCCACTCTGTAAAAGTAAGTATAAACAAAGCTAATCCTACCCAAACAGCAGACGAAAAAGAAAACCTGTTTAGGTAGAATTGGTATGCTATCAAAACTAACATAATTCCTATTTGAGCGGCTATATCACAAAAGTAGGCTTGAGTATGATACCGCATAGATATGGGTAAAAAAAAGTATGCCGCACCAGTAAAGGCTGCTGTTTGTACAGAAAATTGCATGCGTAATAGCAATTGATATATCAAAATTCCTATCCAACATTGTATCAAAAGTGTTACTATTTGTAAAAAAAGTTCATTGGGCTCAATTTTTAGAACGGATATAATAAGGTACAGTACATAAAAGGCAAATGGGGGATAAGAAACATAGTATCCATTTCCTTTTTTATCCATTATCCCAGGAATAAATGGGATGTATTTATCTGCTTTTCGGTAAAATGTGTAAGGTAGTCCGTAGTGATGTGTTTGAATTCCTTCTTTTTGCCATATTTTCAAAATAATCAAAGTATGCCCTGCTAACCATTCTTGGTGTCCAAAACCTTCCAGTTTCTTTCCTAAAAAAGGCAGTCGAATACACACAGAAAAAGCAAAGGCAGCCCATACAGTCCAAAGACCTTTGTACATTTTTTCGCAAAAATCAAGGTCTTTGACTATACTTCAAAATGTGAGATGTAAAAAGTTATCGTTATCTTATGAAAGCAGCTCGTGTAGCGATTGTTCAGGTCCAACTACTCAATGATAAGTTTTTGACTCTTACCAGTTTTATTTTCACGGAGTATATACGTACCAGGGGGTAAGTCATTCAATTGAATGTAATTTGTACCTTGAAGGACTGTAAGAATACGTACAGTTTTTCCCTCACTATTGAGTAGTGCATACTCTTGTGTAAAGTTAGACTTGTTTTCTAGGTAAATGTAGTCAGATGTAGGGTTAGGATAGACATAAAACTCTTGTGTAAAGTTGGGAACTAAAACTGTTTGTATATTCGAGTAGTAGCTATTGCCGTCTTTATCTTTGGCATGAACACGATAACTTATTTGAGAGCTTGATAAATCTTTATCTAAATATGTATAGATAGGGTTGGTATCAGCTGCGGGTATAACAGCTATCTGTTGCCATTGTTGGTTAGAAAGCTTTTCTATTTGATAAACGTTAATATTAGAAGTCGTGCTATTCCATGTAAGTGAAATACTATGTTCGGTAGAGATATATGCAGCATGTAAAGAAATCCCTGAAATAGGTAATGGTGTAAGTCCTATTTTAGTAACAAACACATCATTTAATCCTCCTAGGGTAGTCTGATAGGCGCCGCTAGTTATATCGTAATTTGTAGAATTTGTACGACCTGTAACATAAGCATTGAAAGCGGCGTCTACAAACACATCAAAGCCTGTGTCATCGTTACTACCGCCTAAATAAGTAGAGTATTGTAAATGAACTCCATCAGGGCTAAGCATGCTAATAAACACATCATCATTTCCGCCATTTGTATTTTGGTAGGCATTCCAAGTAACATCGTAGTTATGCGAAGCTGTCCAGCCCGTAACATAAGCAGCCCCATGAGCATCTACGTATATGCTAATAGCTTCTTCGTTATTATTTCCGCCTAAGTAAGTAGAATAGACTAAGCTGCTAAGTAAAAGGTTCATTTGAGTTACAAATACATCTCTGTTTCCTCCGTTTGTGGTTTGGTACACGCCTGGTGTTATATCAAAATTAGATGATTCAGTAAAACCTGTGATATATACGCCTGTACCTTTAAGAGTTAAGTCATTAGCTTCGTCCCAGCCACTACCGCCAAGATAAGTAGACTGTAACAAAGTTGTACCTGTGGCATTTAAGCGAGAAACAAACGCATCTCCTGTACCACCACCATGAGTATTTTGATAAGATAAGGCTGTAACGTCATAATTAGTAGAATAGGTATAGCCCGTGATATAAGCTGTACCTGAAGCATCTACTGAAATATCCTCGCCTTCTTCCCAATTGCTTCCCCCTATGTAAGTAGAATAAATTAATGTATTTCCTGCTGAATTTAGCTTTGTAACTACCACATCTCGCCCACCTGCATTTGTATTTTGATATGCACCTGGTGTAATATCGTAGTTAGTAGAGCTTGTCCAGCCTGTTAAGTATAACTCCCCTGCACTATTGACAAAAATTCCGTTGGCACGTTCATCTGCACTACCGCCAATAAACGTAGAATAAATTAGTGCTGTACCCGTAGCATTAAGTTTAGTAACAAATATATCTGATGTACCTGATAAAGTAGTTTGATATGCGCCACTTGTTACGTCATAATTTGAAGAGAGAGTTCTACCTGCAATGTATATTGAACCTATGCCATCTACAAATATCCCATCACTAAAATCATCATTAGTGCCACCTATAAAAGTAGAAAAAATTAGAGATGTGCCTGTGTTATTGAGCTTAGTTACAAACACGTCAAATCCGCCAGCGTTTGTGGTTTGAAATACACCTGGAGTAATGTCATAGTTAATAGATGTGGAGTTCCCTGTAACATAAACGCATTCAGAAGGGTCTACAAACATGTCATTGCTGTGGTCATTATCTGTTCCACCTATGTAGGTTGAATAAACTATTGGGTCTATTATAAGGGTTTCAGAAGGATTATATTTTGCTATATCTATCTGCCATATTTCATTTTGTTTTACAAACTTGCTAGGAACAGTTTTGTACTGTTGATATGTTTTTAGTTCAGCCATCTCAACTTCTCCGAATATTGTAGTAAAGGCTAGTTTGTTAGCTCCTTTTTGATAGACTTTATCTTGTCCATACAGCTTGAAAGCAATTTGACTTGGGTCAGCATACGGATGTACAATAAAATCATAGCGTAGACTGCCTTTATCAAAATAGTACCGTATGTCAATACCTTCGTAAATGTTTTGAATTCGTACCTCCTTGTATAATCCTACGTAAGTGGCATGTTTTTTCTCATCGTTGCCGATAAAGTAGTTATAGTATCCTTGTTGTTGCTGCAGACCTTGTTTTACAGGATTAGAGTTTGAGTTTAGTAACTCAAAAATTACTCTATGACCTATTATATGGCTTACATCAACTTCATCTCTATGCTTTTTGGTAAAGTAGGAATGTCCAAAGGTTTTATCTTGTTCTACCTTGTAAAAAGTATAATTGACTCCATACTTTGTAATCCAGATATCCAATCCTTTTAATCGGCAAAGGTAAAAAACATCATTATGCCATTGCCCTTTATTTTCTATAAAAAATAATTTATCAGCAGCTTGGTTTTTAGCGATAAGTTTTTGTATCGCAAGCCATTCAAAGCATAGTAGAAAAAGTAATAGTAGTCTTTTCATAGAGTTAGTTACTTACCCAGCAAAGATAGGATTTTAACAAATAAAAATGCATTAAATTATGTAAAAAATTTTAAAAATTATTCAAACCTTTGTTTTAAGCATTTTTTATTCTTATCAAGTTCTAAAAACATACATTTTTTATTGTAAAAAGTAGATATTCTTGTATTGTAGGTTAGATTAATTTAGAAGCAAAAAATTGGCACGCTTACTAATTTTTTGTTTCATGCATGCTATCTGCTATGCTTTCTGTACTTGAACAAACGGAGGTTTTTTCAAAATAGCAGGGCTAAGTTTATCTCGTATTTTTATGTACACAACATCACCCTCTTTGTAACTGCTGGGTACATAACCTAATCCAATTCCTTGCTTTAATACAGGGGATTGTGTTCCCGAAGTAACTTTGCCTATTACATTACCTGATGCATCTGTAATTTCGTAGCCTGCGCGAGGTATGGCTTTATCTTGTTGCATCACAAAACCTATCAAGTGCTTTTGTACACCTTTTTCCTTTTGAGCTAAAAAAACTTCTGAACCTATAAACTTGCCTTTTTGAAATTTTGTAATCCAGCCCAATCCTGCTTCTAACGGAGAAGTTTCATCATTGATATCATTTCCATATAGACAGTAGCCCATTTCTAAGCGTAAGGTATCTCTTGCTCCAAGTCCAATAGGCTTGATACCAAATTCTTTACCTGCTTCTAAAATAGCATTCCACATTGAAGCAGAGTGTTGGGCATCAAAAAATACTTCAAAGCCAGGTTCGCCTGTATAGCCTGTGGCGGCAATAATCACATTGTCTATACCATTAAACTGTGTTCGTACGCAAGAATAATAGGTAACTTCTTTAAGGTTAGTAGAAGTTAGCTTTTGAAGGGTATGCAGAGCATTTTTACCTTGTATAGCAAACAAACTTGTACGAGCAGAAATATCTACTAATTCTACCTCAAACTCATTTTTGTGTTGATTTAGCCAATCCCAGTCTTTTTGAATATTGGCTGCATTAACTACCATCATGTATTGGGCTTCGGCTAATCTGTACACAATAATGTCATCTACAATCCCACCTTTATCATTAGGTAAGCAAGAATATTGCGCTTTATTTATAGTAAGTTTGCTTACATCGTTAGAAGTTACGTACTGCAAAAAAGGTAAAGCATCTTTGCCACGAATAATAAACTCACCCATGTGCGATACGTCAAAAATACCTACGCTATTGCGCACAGCAAGATGTTCTTCTATTTCTCCTGTATATCGCACAGGCATCTCAAAGCCTGCAAAAACGACCATTTTTGCCCCCAAAGATACATGAACATCATACAGAGCAGTTCTTTGTGTTGCCATAGCCCAAAATACGGCTTTTATACTTAAAAAAACAAACTTTGACTAAGCTGAAATTCAACTACTATTTAACTTATGTTCCGATTTAATTTTTTATATATTTGATTATCAATGTTTTACAGTTAAAGTCTTGGCAAGTTTTGAAAGTTTTTGTGAGCAAAATTGTGTATTTTTCACATTTATTTCTACTTTTGGCACTGCATATAATATATGGACTTTACCGAATTAGGCCGCATTTTAATTACTATCATCTCTATTGTAGGGGGACTTATTACAGCCGCAGCAGGCATGGTATATGCGGAGCGCAAAATAGCAGCTTTTATTCAACAAAGAGAAGGACCTAACCGTGTGGGACCTTGGGGATTATTACAACCTTTTGCTGATGTGCTAAAGCTTTTCATCAAAGAAGATATTGTCCCGAGCATCTCTAATCGTTTTGCTCACTTTTTAGCTCCTGTTATTTCGCTTTTGGTTGCCCTATCTGCTGTAGCCCTTATTCCTTTTGCTCACAATATCTACATTGCTGATGTAAATATAGGAATACTATATACTCTTGCTATTACTTCTATTGCTGTGTATGGAATTACGCTATCGGGGTGGAGTAGTAACAGCAAATATGCTTTATTAGGCGGACTACGATCTTCTGCTCAAATGATTTCTTATGAGTTGGCTATGGGAATATCAGTTGTTAGCGTAATTTTACTAACAAACTATTTTTCCACTCAAAGTGAGTATTTAAGACTAAGCAGTATTATAGATGCCCAAACAACAGTATGGAATATATTTCGTAACCCCATAGGATTTTTGATATTTTTTACCTGTGCCTTTGCTGAATGCAATCGTGCACCTTTTGACCTTGCTGAAGCAGAACAAGAATTAGTAGGAGGTTTTCATACTGAATATAGTTCTATGAAGTTTGGTACTTTCTTTTTGAGCGAGTATGTAAATATGTTTACAGCATCAGCCATCACAAGTATTTTATTTTTAGGCGGATACCGTATTCCTTTTCAAGGTCTATTCGCTGATAGTTTGAATCCCAACTTGCTCTCTATTTTAGAGCTTTTGATGTTCTTATTGAAAGTATCTTTCTTAATTTTTGTGTTTATTTGGGTGCGCTGGACTTTGCCGCGATTTAAGTATAATCAATTGATGAATATTGGTTGGAAAGTTTTTCTACCTTTGTCCATACTCAACCTAGTGGTAATTGCTGCTATCTTACTACTTATTTAGTTATTTAGAATCCAATACGGATAACAGCTTAGTCTTGGTGATTGTAAGCTTGCATTCTTGTAACTATTATACTTATTTTGCGTTTACATCCTTGAACAACAGAAAACTAAAACGAAGTATACATGAAAAAAATATATTTTTACATCCTTGCTCTGACAGGACTGAGTGTACAAGGTCTGGCGCAAATTGTAGGAGGAAACTGCTATCTTGAAAGAAACTTCGTTCAAATGGCTGTGGGAAGCTGTGGAACTTATGGAGTAAGTGCTATACCTCCCGCAGGCTACTATCCCAACGTAACAGGTCGTTTTGGTTTCATTGCCGATCCCCCTCGTAATGGATGGACAGTTGCAGGACCAGGTACTTTTCCCAACTATATGGGGGATTATTTTACGCCTGGATCCCCTGAAGAAGGCTGGGGAATCGAGTTTAATATAGGCGCTACAAACTACAACTATGGTACATACCAACTTTGCGGCACTGGTCTTGGAGATACAGGACCTAGCGGACATGTACCCGGAGGTATTGTAGCTTACAACACTACCCCAACTAGCCGTCAAGCAGTTTGGCAAGGAAGTGTAATGGGACTGCAAATCACACAAACTACTACTATTTTCACAGATTCTCTCTACATTCTGACTTGTGTTAGAATACAAAATAACTCTCCTACTACGACATTCTCTAATGTTTACTACATGCGTAATGTAGACCCTGATAATGAACAGCCCTGGACGGGGGACTTTACTACCACAAACACAATAGTGTACCAACAACCTATGTCTTCGGGATCAAGAGCTTTGGTAAGTGCAGTAGGACTAACACACAGTGCTTATATCGGATTAGGTACAAAAGACACTCGTGCAAGAGTAACATACGGCGGCTTCTCTAATAGGGACCCAAGCGATATATGGAATTTCGTTGGATTTACAGGAACAATTGGTTCTACTAATACTTCCGACATAGCTATTTCAATTGCTTTCAACTTGGGAAATATTCCCCCCGGGGGATGCGCAGAGTTAGCTTACGTGTATGTACTTTCTGCGGCTCAACTAGAATCAGCACTTAATGCAACAAGTCCCACTTTCATTGCTAACGGAAAGGATATCACTACTTCTGGGTCTATAACCATTGGCGATTGCGATAGAGTAGAGTTAGAGATAGTCAACGGAACAGGGAATTGCTATGATGGTACCACATGGAACTGGACTTGGTCCCCTGCTACGGGATTAAGTAGCACATCAGGCACTTCTATTATAGCTGCACCTACTACCACTACTACCTATACGGTTACGGCTACTGATAACTGTGGCGCAGTAGTATATGTACAAGAAATACAAATCATTGTAGCACCTCCGTTGTCCGTTAGTGTACCTGCAACTTACCATTATTGCGGTAGTCCTGTTAGCATTGATGCAACAGTTTCAGGAGGAGCACCATTTACTTTATTTGCCTGTAACCCTGCTACATCGGCTTGCTCTGGACCTCAAAATACTTATACTGTTGGCACAGGAACTATAACTAACGGTACCACAGGCTATCCCAATCCTTATGGAAATGCAAGATGGGGCGCTAAACATCAATTCCTCATTAGAGCATCTGAACTAACCGCAGCAGGTCTTACTCCTGGCAACATAGATAGAATTTCTTTTAATGTACAAAGTACTAATGGAGTTACCTACAATAACTTCACGATTAGTATAGGCTGCACTAAATCAAGTACTCTAAGCGGTTTCGTAACAGGATTAACACCTGTATATGGACCCGTAAACTATGTCCCAACTGTGGGCTGGAATGACCACATATTTACCACACCTTACTATTGGGATGGTTCTAGTAACCTAATTGTAGAAACTTGTTTCAACAACAGTAGTGCAACACAGAACAGCCCTGTATTCTGCACAAACATGGGCTATAACTGCTCGGTTCAGTTCTATCAAAACTCCTCTACTGTTTGCTCCAACACATCAATATTCTTGTTATCTAATATCAGACCTAATATGCGCTTCAGACATTGCCCTACTCCACCTTCAACGTACTTCAAATATAATTGGTCGCCATCCACAGGGCTATCTTGCTCTACGTGTGAGGATCCATTTGCCAGTCCACCTACTACCCCGATTACTTATACTGTTACTGTTACAGATGCTAGCGGATGCACTGCCACAGCCAGCACCACTATTTTGCCTTGCTTACCCACAGGATTTACACTAGAAGGCAAACCTCAAAATCAAAATGTCATACTTTCATGGCTTTATCCTAACGACTTATCTTTCAAACACTTTGAAGTAGAACGTAGCACAGACGGACTAAACTACCAAAAAATAGCTACCTTGAAACCCGCAAATGACAAAGAAAGATATGAGTATTTAGACACAGATTTGAGGGCAGGAAGTTACAAATATCGCATCCGAAAAGTGAACAAAGATGGTTCAGATACGTACAGCAATACTGTGGAAATTACTATTTACTCAACAACCAATGGCTTCACGTTACAAAGCATAGCTCCTAATCCTGCTTACGACGCAATAACAATACAATACGAACTTACTACGGCAGGCAATGTTGAGTTTAGCATCTATGACTTGACAGGCAGAAAACTCAAAACTCTTTATGACAATAACGTAAGTACAGGTCAGTACGCAAAGCGGGTTTCTGTATCTGATTTACCTAATGGAAATTACTTGATAGCAGCTATTTTTAACGGACATACTCAACATTTTAGATTGAGTGTAGTGAGGTAAAAACTGATCTCAACTTTTACAAGTATGGATGGCGCCATTTTTCTATAAAGAGTGGCGCCAAATTATTTTATACCTAAAATAAGTAATTAAGTTTTGATTTATTTTTGTTTTGGGCGTGCCCCTTGCTGACGCAAGGGTCGGGGCATTCCGCACTGCGCTTTCGCTTCGGTACTTCGCTGCGCTTCGTACTGCCCTTACGGGCATGCTCCATGCCCCTCACGCAAATTACCTGTGCAATGATGTCTTTACCTTGTTTAATCTTGAAGTACAAGTACTTACAAGCTAAAACTTTGCATAAAGTGCATTGAAATGGTTATTTTAGAGATCCCTTGCGTGAGGCATGCGAAGGGCGTGCGTCAGCACGGTGCGGAGCGAAGCGTAGCACCGAAGCGATAGCGTAGCCCGTAGCACGCCGACCTTGTGGGCTTTTGCCCACAAGGGCACGCCCAAAAAAATAAAATTCAAATGCGTTCATCTAAAAAGAATGCACATAAACTTAATTAGTATATAGTTTGTCAAACTTGTATTTTTGCCCGTATGAAAATAGTTTCCTTAGAGGAAGCTTGTTCTGTAATACAGTCAGGCAATAGAGTGTTTATTCAAGGCGCTTCGGCTACACCACAGCAACTCATCAAAGGTATGGTAGCCCAAGCCGATAGACTACGAAATGTAGAAATTGTCCATATTCACACAGAAGGAGATGCCAGTTATACTCGCCCTGAGTATGGGCAAAGTTTCTATACAAACGTTTTTTTTATCGCAAAAAATACAAGAGATGCTATCCCTACTCACCGAGCAGACTATGTACCTATTTTTTTGAGTGAAGTACCGCTGCTGTTTCGCAGAAATATTTTACCCTTAGACGTCGCCCTGATACAAGTTTCGCCCCCTGATAAACATGGAAATTGCTCTCTAGGTCCTTCGGTAGATGTAACCTTAGCAGCCGTTCAAACCGCTAAATATGTAATTGCCCAAGTAAATCCGCAAATGCCGCGTACCTTCGGGGATGGAGTTATTCATCATAGCAGGATACATTTTGGGGTAGAAGTCAATGAACCTTTAATAACTCATCAACCTGCGGAACCTAATGAAATTGAACAAAAAATAGGTGAGCACATAGCTAACTTAGTAGAAGATGGCGCTACTCTACAAATGGGTATAGGTGCTATCCCTAACGCAGTTTTGAAATCACTTATTCATCACAAAGGTTTAGGAGTACATACAGAAATGTTTTCAGACGGTATTATTGACTTGGTAGAAAGAGGAGTTATTACAGGTGAACATAAAGTAACTCACAGGAATAAAATTGTAGCAGGTTTTGCGCTAGGTTCGCAGCGATTATTAGACTTTATTCATGATAATCCTAGTATTTTGATGTTAGATAGTCAGTATGTAAATGATACTGCAAATATTCGGCGAAACCCTAAGGTAACGGCTATCAATAGCGCTATTGAGGTAGATTTAACGGGTCAAGTTTGTGCAGATTCTATTGGTACAAAAATGTACTCGGGTGTAGGTGGGCAAATGGACTTTATTCGCGGGGCATCTTTGTCTGAAGGAGGAAAACCTATCATTGCTTTACCTTCTGTAACTTCAAAGGGTGAATCACGCATTGTAGCAACCTTAAAGCCAGGTGCAGGAGTTGTAACTACCCGCGCGCACGTGCATTATGTAGTTACAGAATATGGAGTTGCTTATTTGTATGGTAAAAATTTAGAGCAACGTGCCAAAGCATTGATTGCAATAGCCCATCCTGAACACAGAGAAAGTTTATCCAAAGCTGCCCGAGAACTATGGGGATAGTTCTATCGCCCATTTTACTAAAATGCCGTACCTTTGTAAAAGTATGCAAGCTTTGGTTTTAATAATGCTTTTGAGCGCGTTATCTTTTGCCCAAACGATTGATGTACTGACAGTACAAAAACAAGCTGAACTTGGAGATATTGAAGCCCAAGTGGTTCTAGGGGATATTTACATGGAAGGCAAGGATATGCCCCAAAATTTTGAAAAAGCATGCTACTGGTACCGCAAAGCCGCAGAGCAAGGCAGTAGTACAGGTGCAGTCAATTATGCGTACATGCTACAAAATGGTTTAGGTACCAAAAAGGATAGTTTAGCGGCTTTCAATTGGTATCAAAAAGCAGCAGACTTAGGCGATGCCGCAGGTATGTACAACTTAGGAACGTATTACGAGTTAGGTATCGTAGTCCCCAAAGATGAAGAAAAAGCAATAACGTGGTACAGAAAATCTGCTCTATTGGGCAATCCTATGGGGCAAAACGCATTAGCAGACTGCTATTTGTATGGAAAGGGCGTATCAAAGAATCCTTCAACTGCGGTATATTGGTACAGGCAAGCCGCAGAACAAGGTTTTGATTTAGCTCAATACAATCTAGGTATATGTTACGAAGAAGGCTTAGGAGTAGAAAAAAATTTGAAATTAGCTTTGGAATGGTACAAAAAAGCCGCTAAAAATAATTTTGCTGACGCTTTGTATGCTATTGGAACGTTTTACGAACAAGGGCAAGTAGTTTCAAAAAACATGGACAAAGCCATAGAATACTACCAAAAAGCAGCAAACTACGGCTATTTACCTGCCATTTATGATTTAGGCGTATGCTATGAAGAAGGTAAGGGCGTCAAACAAGATATTTCTAAGGCTGTGGAGTATTATGAGAAGGCTGTGCAGCAAGGCTTTCCACCTGCTCTGACCACAGTAGGAATGTTGTATTATGAAGGGATTTACGGAAAGAACCAAGACTATCAAAAGGCATTGAACTATTTTGAACAAGCTGCAGCGGAGCAAGAACCTTATGCACTATACATGCTTGCTCTTATGTATGCTATTGGACAAGGAACTGAAGAAAATATAGAAAAAGCAAAAATTTTTTATCAAAAAGCCAAAAATGTGGCTGACAATGAAGAACTTCAAGAGAAACTTCGGCAGCTTGCCCAAGAATTTGACTTGGAAAAATAATTTTAGTTCTCTAAAATAGCTTGTTTTATTTTTTGGGCGTATCCCTTCTAACGTAAGAGCTCGGGGGGGCATTCCGCAAGTAGCTTGAAGCACGCCGACCTTGTGGGCAAAAGCTTACAAAGGCATACTCAAAGAATTTAAAACTAATCATAAATTAATTCGTAGCTGTAATATCGTTAAATTTCATTATTTGAGGCTTTTTCTAATCCCAACTTTTTGTGTACAGTCCTAGCAGAATACGTAATACATCAAAAACCTTATCGCCAACCTCCCCCTAAGGCTCTGTATAAGTGAATAAATGCTTTTATTTGTTTGAGTTTAATCTCAATTAACTCAATTTTGGCTTCTAGAGCTTCTCGTTGAGTCAAAAGAACTTCTACATAATCTGCACGTGCTGCATTAAACAAATTATTAGCTACCTGAATAGATTGGGTCAAAATCTCTACTTGCTTCTGCTTTGTTTCAAAGCTTTGAGTGTAGTTATCTACCTGAGCTAATTGATTTATCACCTCAATATACGCACTTAACACTGTTTGCTCATACCTGATTATAGCCTGTAATTGTTTGGCAGTAGCCGTTTTGTAATTAGCCACTAAAACGTTTCTATTGACCAAAGGACCAAGCAACTCACTTGCAAGTCCGAATAAAATTCCTTCGGGTCTAAAAGCTAATTCGGGACTAAACCCTTGAGAACCTATACTTGAAGTAATCCGTAAAGAAGGATAAAAATTTGCTTTGGCTATTTTGACATCTAATTTAGCTGCTGCCAACTCTAATTCCCTTTGTTGGATATCTGGGCGATTTTGAAGTAGTTGTGCAGGTATCCCTGCTTGAATAGGCTTTAAATCAATGTCCCAAATAGAAACTTTGGGTCTATCAATAGGTTGAGGAAATCTACCTAATAAAAAATTGATTTTGTTTTCAGTTTGTATGCGTTTTTGTTTAAGGTCATACAGTAGGTTTTTAGTATTTAAGAGCTGTGCTTCAAACCGATTGACTGCTAATTGTGTAACTTTAGCTGCTTCCTTTTGTTGGTTTATCATCTTTAAACTGTTAAATTGAATAGCAATGTTTTGTTCAATAGTTTCTATCCAGTTGTCTAAAGCAATAAGTTCGTAGTAAGCTTCTGCTATTTCAGCTACCAACTGTGTAACCATAAAGTTTTTACCTTGTACAGTAGCTAAGTACCTTAGTTGTGCAGCTTTTTTGGCATTACGAAGTTTTTTCCAAATATCTACTTCCCAAGTTGTAAGTGCAGATAAACCAATATCAGTAAGAGGTTCAGGAATATGCGTTTCTGACTTGATGAAGGTACTATGCTCTACGGCACCATTTCGAGTATAACGCGCGGCTTTTTCTACACTGCTTTCGACATTTAAGTGGATATAAGGTAGATATTCTCCTTTACGTGCTTTAATCTCATTTTTACTTATTTCAATTTCTTGCAAAATGAGATTAAGTTCTTGGTTGTTTTTTAGGGCTATTTCTATCAGTTGGGTTAGTATGCTATCGTTGAAATAGGTGCGCCAGTTGGCGTGAGCTGTGTTAGTCGTATCTTGTGTATTTGTAAACGTATAGTTTTTTGGAAGCTGCTTACTTTCAGTACGTATAGTTTGCTGAAATAGTGTACATCCTGACAAAACAAATACAAACGATGTTGCTAAAATACAATTAAGAATGTTTTTTTCTTTCATAGCGAATTTTGAATAACTTTTTAATGGACTGAATAGGTTTTCTTTGAGAACGATGGGCGATAGGTTGTTCTAAGTGAGAAATCTCTTCAGTTAAAGGAGTGTGAAACTCTTCGCGAATCAATTTTCGGTTACCTGCTAACTTAGTAAAAGCATAGTACAAACCTGGTATGACAAGTACTCCAAAAACAGTTCCCAACAACATTCCCCCTAAAGCTGAGGAACCAATAGTTTTATTTCCTACTGCACCTGGTCCATGGGCTATGACTAAAGGGATTAAACCTACGATAAAAGCAAAAGAGGTCATGATGATAGGTCTTAATCGAACTCTTGCACCTTGTATAGCGGCTTCAAGGATAGTAGCTCCTTCTTCTTGTTTTTGTATAGCAAATTCTACAATAAGGATAGCATTTTTACCTAATAAGCCGACTAACATAATCAGTCCAATTTGCGCATATACATCATTAGCTAGACCCATTAGTTTCAAAAAAAAGAACGAACCAAATACACCTATGGGTAGAGAAAGTACTACCGCTAAGGGAATAATAAAACTTTCATATTGGGCAGATAGGACTAAATACACAAAACCTAAGACAATCAAAAAAATGTACAGTGCTTCGTTACCGCGTTTAGCTTCATCATAAGAAAGTCCTTCCCAAGCAATATCATACCCATGGGGTAAAGTTTGCTGGGCTACTTCTTGAATAGCTTTGATAGCATCTCCCGTAGTGTAGCCTGGTGCAGGCATACCACGTATTGAAGCAGAGTTGTACAAGTTGAACCTTGTAATTTCATTAGGACCTTGGGTTTTTTTCATCGTCATAAAGGCTGAATAAGGTACCATTTCTCCTGCTTCATTTTTGACAAATAAGTCTAAAATATCCGAAGGAATTCGTCTATATTCAGGAGCAGCTTGAGTATAGACCTTGAAAAAAGTATTAAAACGTATAAAACCTTGTTCATACGTGCTACCTATCAATATACCTAAGTTTTCCATTGCTTTGCCAATAGAAACCCCTTTTTGCATGGCTAGATCATTGTTGATAATCAGCTCGTACTGCGGGTAGTTGGCAGCATAAAAAGTGAACAAACCTGTGATTTCTTTACGTTTTCTTAGTTCTTTCATGAACTCTTGGTTTATTTTGTCAAATTCTTGGTAATCAATTGTAGTATTCTTGTCTAATAATCGAAGCGAAAAGCCATCTGATGAGCCATAACCAGGCACGGCAGGTGGTTCAAAAAACTCTATAATAGCCCCTAAATCTTTTGTTTTACGTTCTAATTCCTCAATAATCTCTCGAACAGATTGCTTTCTTTTACTCCAAGGTTTTAGGTTAATTAAGCAAGTTCCTGCATTAGAACCTCGCCCTTCGGTTAGGATCTCGTATCCCGCTAATGAAGTTACAGATTGTACGCCTTCTATACTTTTAGCTATTTTTTGTAACGACTGTGCTACTTGATATGTTTGCTCTAACGTACTACCTGGTCTGGTTTGGATAATGGCATAAATCATCCCTTGATCTTCATTAGGAATAAAACCTGATGGTAAAGTTTTATTTACTTGCACTATACCCCAAGCAAATCCGCCTAATATACCAAAGGTAAGTACTCTCCGATGTACAATCAAAGCTAAAAAGCGAGTATATTTTTCTGTACCTTTATCAAAAGTACGATTAAACCAATCTAAAAAGCGTTGAATAAGGCTTTTTCTTTTATTTTGATGCTGGATAGGTCTTAAAATCATTGCACATAAAACAGGAGTAAGAGTAAGCGCAATTAAACCTGATAACACAATACTACTTGCCATAGTAATAGCAAACTGTTTGTAAAACACCCCAACAGGACCACTCATAAAAGTAATCGGTACAAAAACAGAAACCATTACTAAGGTAATCGCAATCACAGCTCCACTAATCTCTTTTAACACTTTTTTAACAGCACTGTAGGGTCCTATGTGTTCCTGTTCCATTTTAGCATGAACGGCTTCTACAACTACAATCGCATCATCTACAACAATACCTATGGCTAACACCAAAGCAAATAAAGTAATCAAGTTAATGCTCAACCCAAACATTTGCATAAAAATAAAAGCCCCAATTAAAGATATAGGTACAGCAATAATCGGAATTAGGGTAGAACGCCAATCTCCTAAAAAAAGTAATACTACTAATGCTACTAACACAAAAGCTTCTAACAAGGTGTGTAATACTTGGTCAATAGATGCATTGACAAATTCAGAAACATCATAGTTTATTTCGTATTCCATGCCTGGGGGAAAATCTTTTTCTAATTCCTTCAATTTTTTCTTAACCTCACTAATCACCTTATTTGCGTTTGTTCCGACATTTTGCTTTATTACAATAGATGCAGAAGGATATCCATCTTTGTTTGAATAGATATCGAAAAACTCACTTCCTAACTCTACCTCTGCAATATCTTTTAATCTCAGCAGCTCGCCTTTTACATTTGCTCTAATGATAATGTTCTGATACTCTTCAGGTTTATTGTATCTACCCTTATAGGTAAGTACATATTCCAATGATTGAGCTTTTTTACCTGAGCTTTGTCCTAATCTACCAGGTCTACCAATAATACTTTGTTCGCTTAACGCTTTCATTACTTCTTCAGTGGATACATTGTAAGCTCGCATTTTATCAGGCTTGAGCCATATTCGCATAGCATACTGGCGACTACCTAGAATTTGTGCTCTACCCAAACCGTAGATGCGCTGTAATTCAGGGATAACATGAACATTTGCGTAGTTATATAGGAATTTTTCATCTGCGTTAGGATCTTTGCTGTATAAATTGACATACATTAGCATGCTGGGCTGAATAGGTGAAATGATAATCCCTTCCCTTTGCACTAAAGGGGGAAGATTGTTCATAACTTGATCCACTCGTGTTTTGACATTGACAACCGCTGCATTAGGATCCGTACCAGGTTCAAAAACAACTTGAATAGTTGCTTCACCTGCACTGGTAGCATCAGAAATAATGTATTGCATACCAGGCACTCCGTTGATAGCTCGTTCAAGAGGAATGAGTGTTGACTCTACTAGTACCTGTGCACTTGCCCCTGGATATGCAATAAAAATATTTACGCGTGGAGGGGCAATCTCAGGAAATTGTGCCACAGGTAACCTGCTCATTGAAATAAACCCTAAAAACAAAATAACTAATGAAATGGATATGGCTAAAACAGGTCTTTGAAGAATTTTGCTTAACATGTCCTTGAAAAATTAAAGGTTTTATTCTGCATGTAATTCATTAAGGTTTTTGATAATGCTATAAAAATCTTGCATTTCGCATTGTACTTTTTGGTTATTTTTCACTTTGCGAATACCCTGTACAATTACTCTATCTCTCTCTGTCAAACCTTTGCTAACAACATAAACGTGAGGCATCTCCGCACTTATACTAATGAGCTTGCTATGTACAATTCCTTGTTCATCCACCGTATAAACATACTTCTTATCTAATATCTCAAAAACGGCTTTTTGAGGGATAAGCAATGCATTTTTAATCTGAACAGGCATAAGAATCATACCTGTTTCACCATGGCGTAAAATTCGATTAGGATTTGAAAAACCTGCTCTAAAAGCAATATTTCCCGTTTCTGTGTTAAAGTCTGCTTCAATCGTTTCTATGATGCCCTCTTGGTCAAAAAGTTCATTGTTTGCCATTTTTAAGCGGACTTTAACAGGTTCTTTATTTTGTTTTCTACTTGTGATATAGTTAAGGTATTCTGCTTCGGGAACATTAAAATACGCCCACATTTTACTATTGTCTGAAAGTGTAGTTAAAAGCTCACCTTCTTCCACTAGGCTACCTAACCTAACATGAAATCTATCCATAATTCCATCAAAGGGCGCTTTGATTTCAGTAAAGCTGAGATGTGTTTTGGCTAATTCTAATTCTGCTTTGGCTTTATCTAATTTAGCTTTGGCTAAAGCTAATTCATTCTTAGATACAATCCCGCTGTCCGCTAATCGTTTTGTGTTTTGATACTCAATTGTAGCAAAATTGACTTCAGCTTGGGCTTTTTGCGTTTCTGCTTGGTACAAAGCAGGCATAATTTGAAACATTAGTGTTCCTTTTTTAATAAATTGCCCCTCGTCTACGTAGATATTTTGCAAGTAGCCTTTTTCTAATGCCCGTATTTCTATGTGCTGCACAGCTTGTATTTGGCAAACATACGGATGCTCAATTACAGTATCTTTGACTACAGGATAAGTGGCTACACATTTAACTAACGCTTCATTTTTATGCTCTTTATGCCGACAACTCTGAAATATAATCAGAGTAACACCTGTAATAAGAATAAGAAAATTTGTTTTCATACTGTTGGAAGTTTTGAATAGAACGTATTTTTTTACTTGGATAAAATGGTTGAGAACATTTTGCTAATTTTGCAAATACAGACTAAACCATAATCTGCAAAAAGCAGGAGTAATCTTTGGTAATATTGGTTACATAGGGGCTTAGTCAAAAAACTTCCAACTATGAAATAAAATGAAAAGAGGAGGTTTAGAATGTTTTTTGCGGCATACAACAGCAATATGTCTTACAATAGCATACTTACTTTGATTAAAAAACGAATAAGTAATTGTATTGGCTAAACCTTCTTTATTCTGTTTTTGGGAATCTTCTTTTTCCTGCTCTTTTTCTTCTTTGGACTGTTCAGGAATTGGAAGTAATGGACTATAAGGTTTTGTCTGATTGTGATTAGTAGTAAGTGAAGTACCTGAAAAGGTAACTTGATATTCTTGAAAAGATTGAGATTTTAGAAAGTTAAATACGAATGCAAAAGCCACCGTTAAGCTCAAAAGTATAGTGAGTAGTGTTATCTTAATTTTGGTGACTTTTGCATTTAGCATAACTTCATTTTAGCAAATATTATGCAAAAGTTTGATACAGAGTAGTTGATTAGATTATTTTTTTGGGCGTGCCCCTTGCTGACGCAAGGGTCGGGGCATTTCGCACTGCGCTTTCGCTTCGGTACTTCGCTAACGCTTCGTACTGCCTGACGGCATGCTCCATGCCCCTCACGCAAATTGCCTGTGCAGTTATGTCTTTACCTTGTTTGAGCTTGAAGTACAAGTACTTACAAGCTAAAACTTTGCATAAGATACAGAGAAATGGCTTTTTCAGAGATCCCTTGCGTGAGGCATGCGAAGGGTGGGCGTTAGCCCAGTGCGGAGCGAAGCGAAGCACCGAAGCGTTAGCGTAGCCCGTAGCACGCCGACCTTGCCCACACAAGCGCAAGCGAAGTGTGGGCAAGGGCACGCCCAAAAAATTATCAATCAAGTCATCCTAAAAAGACTTGTAAATCTAATACCGATAGTTTTTTTATCTTTGTACAAAAATATGCTAGTCAAAGTTTTTAGCAGTGCTATATACGGCATACACGCATACACTATCACCGTAGAAGTAAACGTGGGAGGAGGCTTTGGATATGCAATGGTAGGGCTGCCCGATAACGCCGTAAAAGAAAGCAAAGAACGTATTTTTACAGCATTGAAAAACAATCAGTTAGAAATACCTAAACACAAAATTGTAATTAACCTTGCACCCGCAGACATACGCAAAGAAGGTTCTGCATACGATTTACCTATCGCTATTGGTATTTTAGCAGCATCGGGACAAGTAGAAGTACAGAACTTAGAAAGCACTTTAATCTTAGGCGAACTGTCTTTGGATGGAAGCTTGCAACCGATTAAAGGGGCACTACCTATCGCAATTGAAGCCAGAAAAAAAGGCTTCAAACGAATAATACTGCCCGAAGTTAATGCAGGGGAAGCCGCTATTGTCAATGACGTAACTGTATATGGAATACAAAACTTACGCCAAGCAGTGGATTTGCTAAATGGTAAAGCAGCAGTAGAACCTGTTGTATTTGATACGCGTGCTTTATTTGAGCAAGCTCAAGAAGAGTATGACGTAGATTTTGCCGATGTCAAAGGTCAAGAGAACATCAAAAGAGCAATGGAAGTAGCAGCCGCAGGCGGACATAACATCATTCTTATAGGTGCCCCTGGCGCAGGTAAAACTATGTTAGCCAAAAGACTACCTACTATTTTGCCCCCTCTATCCTTACAAGAAGCCTTAGAAACAACAAAAATTCACTCGGTAGCAGGCAAACTCAATCACAAAAAAGGATTAGTAGCTATAAGACCTTTTAGAAGCCCGCATCATACCATTAGCGACGTGGCTTTGGTGGGCGGAGGAGCGTTCCCGCAACCAGGCGAAATATCTTTAGCCCATAACGGTGTTTTGTTTTTAGACGAGCTACCTGAATTCAAAAGGACGGTTTTAGAAGTAATGCGTCAGCCTTTAGAAGAGCGATGTGTAACTATTTCTAGGTCTAAATTTACCGTAGAATTCCCTGCCAGTTTCATGTTAGTGGCAGCAATGAATCCTTGCCCTTGTGGCTACTACAATCATCCTGAAAAAGAATGCGTATGCGCCCCAGGACAAGTACAAAAATACATGAGCAAAATTTCAGGACCTCTATTAGATAGAATAGATATCCACATTGAAGTAACTCCTGTTCCTTTCAAAGACTTGGCTTCCAAAGTTAAGCCTGAAAGTAGTCAATCTATACGTGAAAGAGTAGTCAAGGCTAGAAAAATTCAACAAGAAAGGTTTAAGAATATGCCTGGTATATACTGCAACGCGCAGATGCACAGTGCGTTAGTTCGCAAAATTTGCTGTATAGATGAAACCAGCGAAAACCTTTTGAAAACTGCCATGCAAAAGTTAGGGCTATCTGCTCGTGCTTATGACCGTATCTTAAAAGTGTCGCGCACTATTGCAGATTTAGAAGGATCGTCAGATATCAAACCGCAGCATGTTGCCGAAGCTATTCAGTATCGCAGTTTAGATAGAGAAAATTGGGGCACTTAGTAAAGAATTTTTAGGGATTGCAATACTTGTTAGAGTTTTTTGCGTTGGAATTGAGCTTGTAAGCTCTACATGTTGATTACAATTTTTCCAAACTGTCCGCCCTTTTTCATGAGGTCAAAAGCTTCTTGAATTTGATAAAGGCTAAACTCATGACTGATCAACGGAGTAAGCTGATGAGTGTTAATCATTTCTAGCATAGCTTCAAACTCCTGAGTGTTGCCCATTGTACTGCCCATAATAGTGAGCTGTTTCCAAAACACCTTTGCAGGTAAAATGTTATTGATGTTTCCTGTTGTACCGCCGTAAAAAACAATTCGCCCGCCTGGTTTGCAAACTTCTATCAATTTATTAAAGCCCTCCCCCGCTGCACCGTCAATAATAGCGTCAAAACCACCTGTTAGCTGTAAAGCCGATTTTTCCCAATTTGAATCTGTGTAGTTAAATCCTCCCTTAGCGCCGTATTGTTTAGCTTTCTCAATTTTCTCGTCATTACTTGAAGTTACAAATACATTAGCCCCTTTGCTTACAGCAAACTGCATAGCGAAGAAAGCTACTCCCCCTCCGATACCTGTAACCAAAACATTTTCAGTAGGTTGGACGTTAGCTCGTGTGATGGTAGCTCGGTACGCTGTTAGTCCTGCTAAGGGATAAGCCGCAGCTTGTGAAAATGACAAGTGCGTAGGTTTAGGATAAACAAATTCCGATGGAACTTTGACAAACTCTGCAAACGTACCATTGTCAGGTAAGCCTAAGATACGGTAAGCTTTACTTTGTACTTTGGGATTATCGCCCCAGTACCAAGAAGGGTTGATAATAACACTTTGTCCTTTGTTACAGTTTTTAACTTCATTTCCTACTTGGCTGACAATGCCTGCGCCATCTGAACCTAAAATAATAGGGAATTTCAAGCCTGCGTATTGTCCTTTTTGTATCCATACATCTCTGTGGTTAAGAGCTGCACTTTTGACTTCAATCAATACTTCATGGCTTTGTATTTCGGGAATGGGTACTTCTTCAATTTGTACAGGTTGGTGTACACCTCTTAATACGGCTGCTTTCATGCTTGTAAAGATATACAAATGGCACAACTTGAACTAAATTTTAAGTACAAAAAATTGAGTGTAATAGTGGGTTATTTTTTATGCTGTGCGCCCCCGCGAAAGCGGGGGCGCACAAAAACATTAAAAAAACACTAAAAACTCTACCTCACCTAAAACCTACCTCTTAGCTCATTTGACTTATCTTAACTATCAAATCTGCTACACGATTAGAATATCCCCATTCATTATCATACCAACCCACTACTTTAACTAAATTGCCCATTACAGCGGTAGACTGGGCATCAAAAATACAGGAGTGCGGATTGCCTACTATATCCGCAGAAACTAAGGGGTCTTCACTATACTCTAAAATGCCTTTCATAGTAGTTTCTGCGGCTTGTTTCATAGCAGCGTTAATTTCTTCTTTGGTTGCAGGGCGTTTAAGGACTGCGGTTAGGTCTGTGAGTGAGCCATCAGGAACGGGGACACGCATAGCTACACCATCTAACTTTCCATTAAGTTCGGGTAGTACTAAGCCCACGGCTTTGGCTGCACCTGTAGTAGTAGGGATGATGCTCAAAGCTGCGGCTCTTGCTCTACGCAAATCTTTGTGAGGAGCATCTTGTAAAGTTTGATCTTGCGTGTAAGCGTGTATAGTGGTCATGTATCCTCTTTCAATTCCGAAAGTGTCATGAAGTACTTTTGCCATAGGGGCTAGGCAGTTAGTAGTACAGGATGCGTTTGAAATAATTTGCATGTTTGGGGTTAACACAGAGTCATTGACACCTAATACCACTGTGGCATCTACTTCACCTGTGGCAGGTGCTGAAATGATAACTTTTTTTGCCCCAGCTTGCAAGTGTAGGCTTGCTTTTTCACGAGAGGTAAAAAGCCCTGTGGATTCTACCACTATATCCACACCTTTTTCGTTCCATTTAAGTTGAGAGGGGTCTTTTTGAGCGGAAACTAAAATTTTTTTTCCATTTACTATTATGGCATCAGGTTCTATGTTTATTACTCCGTTAAATCGACCGTGTACAGAGTCATACTTGAGAAGGTGGGCTAAGGTTTTTGTATCGGTCAAATCATTGATAGCGACTACGTTGATATTTGGCTTGGTTAGTAAGGCACGGAACACTAATCTACCAATGCGCCCAAAGCCATTTATTCCTACGTTAATAGTGGACATATTTTTGATGTTGATGTAAAGACTGCGGCAAAAATATCAAACAATTTTAGAAAGTCCACTTTTTAGTGTAGTGGATGATTATATTTTGGGCGTGCCCCTTGCTGCGCAAGGGTCGGGGCATTCCGCACTACGCTTCGCTTCGGTACTTCGCTAACGCTTCGTACTGCCTAACGGCATGCTCCATGCCCCTCACGCAGATGACCTGTGCAATTATGTCTTTACCTTGTTTAAGCTTGAAGTACAATTACTTACAAGCTAAAGCCTTGCATAACACACAGAGAAACGATTATTTCAGAGATCCCTTGCGTGAGGCATGCGAAGGGTGGGCGTTAGCCCAGTGCGAAGCGTAGCGTAGCACCGAAGCGTTAGCGTAGCCCGTAGCACGCCGACCTTGTGGGCATGAGCGCAAGCGAAATGCCCACAAGGACACGCCCAAAAAATTAAAACAATCTTAAATAATTCAATCAGTATTCCTATTTTCGCACAACAAAAAACCATTTTTCAAAAATTACTGCAACTTGACTAACTCAATCTCATAATATAGAGGTGTATTAGGCGGAATAATATCGTAACCTTCTTTGCCGTAGCAAAGTTGAGCAGGTATCAAAAAATTGCCCTTACCTCCTTCTTTAAGCAGCATGACAGCTTCTTCTATGCCAGGTATAACTACGCTGGGCTTAGCACCTAATCTAAACCAAAATGGTTCTTTACCTTGTGAAGTGTGAATAATTTGATTGTCTAAAAACCTACCTGTGTAATGAATGTAAGCTTTTTTACCTTTTTGAGCAGGTTTCGTTCCTTCACGAGTAATAACATAAATAATTCCCGAAGGTGTCCTTTGGGCTTTGGTAGTGTCAAAGTCTATTTTGTAGTGATTATGAGAGACTTTTGAATTTTCCTTTGGCAAAGTATCTTTTTGCTTTTGGACTTTTTCACTTTTTTTTGGATTGCAGCTCAAAAGTATCCCTATCCCGCATAGCCATGTCAATACTAAATTTACAACAGAGTGCCTTTTTACATTCATTATTTTAGTTTAAGTCCTTGAAGTTGAACGTTTCTAAGAATTTCGTAGAAAATTCTCCTTTTTTGAATTTTTCATCTCGCATTAGCTTCAAGTGGAAGGGGATAGTAGTTTTAATTCCGTCAATAATGAATTCTTGTAAAGCGCGCTCCATTTTGACAATGGCTTCTTCGCGAGTAAAAGCGGATACAATCAGCTTTGCAATCATGGAATCGTAGTTAGGCGGAATGACATAACCTGCATACACATGGGTGTCTACGCGTACTCCATGCCCACCAGGAACGTGAAAAGTAGTAACCTTACCAGGGGAAGGTCTAAAATCATTAGCAGGGTCTTCTGCATTGATACGGCACTCTATGGCTACACGGTTTTTGGGAGGATAGTATAATTTTCCTGATACTTTTTCACCTGCGGCAACTAATATTTGCTCTTTAATAAGGTCAAAGTCAAAAACTTCTTCTGTTACAGGGTGTTCTACTTGAATACGAGTGTTCATTTCCATAAAATAAAAGTTATTGTATTTATCTACCAAAAATTCTATGGTACCTGCACCTTCGTATTTGACATATTTAGCCCCTTTTACAGCGGCTTCGCCCATTTTTTTACGAAGTTCAGGTGTCAAATAAGGGGAAGGACATTCTTCTAGCAGCTTTTGATGTCTGCGCTGAATGGAACATTCTCTTTCGCTCAAATGAGAAACATTTCCATATTGGTCGCCTATTACTTGTATTTCAATGTGTCTTGGTTCTTCCAAGTATTTTTCCATGTATAAACCATCATTGCCAAAAGCTGCACTAGCTTCCATGCGGCATTTATCCCAAGCATCGGCAAGTTCATCCTCTTTCCATACGATTCGCATGCCTTTGCCCCCTCCGCCCGCGGTAGCCTTGAGAATAACAGGATAACCTATCTTCTTAGCTACTTTTTTGGCTTCTGAAAGCGATTCTAACAATCCATCTGAACCAGGTATAACAGGTACACCTGCTGCGCGCATGGTTTCTTTGGCGGTTACTTTGTCCCCCATAGCTTTGATAACCTCAGGGGGTGAACCAATAAACTTAATATTATGCTCCGCGCAAATACGAGAAAACTCTGCATTTTCGCTTAAAAAACCATAACCTGGGTGAATGGCATCGGCATTTGTAATTTCTGCTGCGGCGATAATATTAGGTATGTTCAAATAACTTTCCTTACTTACAGGAGGTCCAATACATACGGCTTCATCTGCAAATTTTACATGCAAACTATCCCTATCCGCAGTAGAATACACTGCTACTGTGGCAATACCCATTTCCTTGCAAGTGCGTATGATGCGTAGAGCAATCTCACCACGATTAGCAATTAGTATTTTATTAAATAGTTTGACAGCCATGTTGCATTCAATAAAGTGAGCGCACAAAAATAAAAAATGTTACGTATTTGGGGAATTATAAGCTTGGCATTTGAATAGTTCTACCTAGCATATTACTCTTCTTCAGGATTTTCATCCGCATGAGGAGAAATAAAGTATTCAGGAAAAAACCTACGAGCAAATACTTCTAACTTGTTCAACTTTTCAATGTTGTTCATAGAAATGTAACTATTTCTCAAATTGACTAACATTCTTTTGATAATATCCACATTCGTACAAGGATTGTAGTATTCAGGCTTAGGCGTTAGCTGGGCATTTTGAATAAACGCATCTATTTCAGACTTATGAAAAATTACGCCCTGATTAAATGCGTTAATGTAAAATTCTTCATTCGCATCTCTGTATATCATAATGAAGTGCGCAGGCAAATTAACCCCAAAAATAGGCACACGCATACGATGCGCTATGCTCAAATAAATGATAGATAATGATAAGGGAATCCCCCTACGCAAATCTATTACCCTGTGCATGTAGCTGTTGTCAGGGTGCTGATAGTTCTCCGTAGCCCCATGAAATCCTTCCTTCTTAAACAAAACTAAATTGATACTTCTGACAATATCTATTGGTGTAGGATAAACAGGTAAAATTGAAAGTACTTTTTGGTGCCACTTATGTACACAGTCAAAATAAAATTTAGTGTCGATGTGGGGGTTCATGTATAATGTAACCCACATAGCTCCTTCAAAAATATCTTTACAACCTTTTTGTAGCCATTCAGAAAACTGTGTAAAAACTTCTTCTCTAACTAACTTGTCTAATATACTTTGCAGGTATACGTTTTGTAAAGCATCGGGGGTATGCGCAATGTATTGTTTGAGTAAATCCTTGCGCTCTAAAAGGTGCTTTTCTATCTCATCGGCAATGGACGGATCTTCTAACAAATAGAGCAATGTCTGAATTTCCTTAGTTTCTTTCTCTGAAAGCATATACTATTTTTTCTTTTGATTTTCTCGCCATTCATAGACCCATGCTGCTTGTATTTTCTCTAAATGTCCTTCGTTACAATCTTTAGGTTCACCTTTGAAGTTAGGAATTTCCAGTACCCATTTGTATAGGTCTGTAAAGCGTATTCTGTATATTTTAGACTCATTGAACTCATCGCCAAAACGTTCGTATAAAGCCATGGCGATGTCTTCGTAATCTGACCAGTAGATAGGTGGTTCAAAGCTCATAGTTCTTTACGCAAATATAGCCAAAATAACAACAAAAATTTGGATTTGAATTCAAAAAATGTATGTTGTTAGTACATAAGTCAGCATATTTTGTTTGAAAATAAGTCAAAATCAATTCAAAAATTCAAAGCCTATGTCTTTGCGATAATACTTATTTTCAAACTGAACTTGGGCTGCACCTTTTAGCGCTTTAAATTTTGCTTCGCTTAGACTATCTCCTTGAGCTACTACACTCATAACTCGCCCGCCTGCATTTACCAATTGCCCATTTTGCCACTTTGTCCCCGCATGATACACTACATAATCCTCCGTAGAATGATAGTTTGTAATAATTTTACCTGTTTCAAACTGTTCAGGATAACCCTGACTAGCTAATACTATACCTATCGCGTGCTGTTTTTTTATTTTGATTCTACACTCATGTAAAGTTTGCTGGCGGATATGTTCAAAAATTTCTATCCAGTCATTTTCTACACGTTGCAAAATAACTTGCGCTTCAGGATCGCCAAAGCGGCAATTAAATTCTACTACCTTGGGATTGCCATTGACATTCATCAAGCCTATAAACAAAATTCCTACATACTCAATGCCTTCCTCAATTAAACCTCGTATAGTAGGTTGTACAATCTCTGTTTCTACTTTTTTCATGAACGCTTCATCTGCAAAAGGTACAGGACTTACTGCGCCCATTCCGCCCGTATTCAAACCTGTATCTCCCTCTCCAATTCTTTTGTAGTCTTTGGCTTCAGGTAAAAGGGTATAATATTTTCCATCACACAGTACAAATGCTGAAAGTTCAATACCTTGCATAAACTCCTCTATAACTACGGTATGCCCAGCTTTACCAAATTTATCCTGTTGCATCATAGATAAAAGGGCTTCTTGGGCATCTGACTGCGTTTGTGCGATAATTACGCCTTTGCCTGCTGCTAAGCCATCTGCTTTAAGAACAACAGGTAAAGAGTGAGTTTTAATGTACTCCAAAGCTTGTTGTATTTCTGATTTATGAAATACTTTATACGATGCCGTAGGAATTTGATATTTTGTCAAAAAAGATTTAGTAAAGGACTTGCTGCCTTCCAATTGGGCTGCTCGGGCGTTAGGACCTATGACAAAAGTTTTTTCCCCCTTAAAGATGTCTGCTATTCCTTGTACTAAGGGCGCTTCGGGACCTACCACTAAAAAGTCAATTTCTTTTTCTTTGCAAAAGGATTTTATGCGTTCAAAGTCATTGGCTGAAATATCATATACACACTCTATTTTCATTATTGACATACCTGGGTTGCCTGGGATAGCATACACTTTTTCGCATCTCGGACTTTTTTGGATAGCGTGTGCTAGAGCATGCTCTCTTGCTCCTGAACCTATGACTGCTACTTTCATACTGCAAAGGTAAAATTTTGCAAAGCAAGTGCGATGAACCAGATAAAGCTTACAAATTAAGCAGCAAGTTTTATGGGCAAATATTCTAAAAGGCATGAAGTTGATTTTTAGAATTTAATTTTTTTGGGCGTGCCCCTTGCTGACGCAAGGGTCGGGGCATTCCGCACTACGCTTCGCTTCGGTACTTCGCT
>JANWVW010000017.1 GCA_025056095.1 Bacteroidia bacterium | reverse complement strand
AAGCGCAGCGAAGTACCGAAGCGAAGCGCAGTGCGGAATGCCCCGACCCTTGCGTCAGCAAGGGGCACGCCCAAAAATAAAATAACTATTCAGTCATATCTAAACTTGACATAATTTCGCAATATGAAAGGTCTATGGCAAATATGCATCAGCATTTTGATTGGGACAATAAATGGATTTGCGCAACTTGCACCTGTACGTATAGCCGTTTATACACCCGAAAAACATTTTCATGAAGGACTAGCCGTTTATAGGAAAAATGGACTATACGGATATATCAACGAAAAAAATGAGTGGATTATTCCTGCTCAATTTGAAGAAGCCTCCCCTTTTTACGAAGGTATAGCCGCAGTGAAAAAAGATGATGTTTATTATTTCATAGACAAAACAGGTAAAAAAATAAGCTCTACTACCTACGAGGAAGCCAGCCCTTTTATTGAAGGCTTAGCTTTGATTAAAAAGAAAGGTAAATACGGTTTTATCAATCCGCAGATGCAAATAGTTATACCTTGCCAATATGATAACGCTATTGCGTTCAAGCAAGGCTACGCAATGGTCAAAAAAGAAGATATTTGGCAAGCTATTGACAAAAAAGGTCAAATTGTAAGCGAGCACCAAGTAGCAGTAACCGAAGGCATGGCACGTATTAAACGAGAGTCTTTATGGACATTCATGGACACAAATACAAAAAAACTAATTACAGAACCGAAGTTTGAAGATGCTCATTTGTTTCAAGAAGGATTAAGTGCAGTGCTATACCATCAAAAATGGGGCTTTATAGATAAAACAGGTAATTTTATCATTCCTGCGGAATATGAAAAAGTATCAGACTTTGCTCACGGATATGCACGTGCCCAAAAAGATAAATACTGGGGAATTTTAGATAAACAAGGTAAAATCATCGTTCCATTTGAGTACGAATTTATTGATGAGCGCAAAAATGGATTTTACAGAGTTAAAAAAAACAAGCTATGGGGTTTTTTGGATAGCACTTTTAAGCTTGTAGTCCCTTGTCAATATGCAAATGCATATCCTTTTGACAAGCAAACAGCCAAAGTAGAAAACCAAAACAAACAAGTCAGCTATATAAATCGCAAAGGTGTAGAGCTTATTCCATTCACAGACAAAAACGATATTGGGGACTTTTCTGAACAACTTTGTGCTAAACGTGATAAAGAGAACAATTTATGGGGCTATATTGATAGCGAAGGTAAATGGCATATTGCGCCTAAATACCATAAAGCAGGAAATTTTAGCTACGGCTTAGCCCCTGTGCAAGTAGCATATAAAGATGGAACTATAAAAATAGAGCTGATAAACACACAAGGTAAAAGCATAATAAGCAATTTAGACGAAGTTATCTTAATAGATGAAAGTAAGTGTAAAGTAAAGCGTAAGGGGCACATTTTTTACATCAATCATCAAGGTAGAGTGTTGAATGTATGGGGCTTTGTCAACAAAGAGGGTAAAATGGTAGTAGAACCTCAATTTATTCATGCAGAACCTTTTTCAGAAGGTTACGCTGCGGTATTGGATACTCTTTTTGTTTGGCACTACATTGACAAGGGAGGTAAAATAGCTATCGGCGGTTTTGAGGATGCCGAACCTGTAAAAGAAGGAGTAATGGCAGTAAAAAAACAAGGTAAATGGGGCGCTATCACGCCTAAAAATGAAGTTATTATTCCTTTTGAATATGACAATATAATTGGCTTTAATGAAGGAATAGCGTTAGTTAGCAAAAATAAACTTTGGGGCGCCGTTGATAAAAATGGTAAAATCATCATTCCGATAGAATATGAAAGTATCAAGCCGTGCAGTCAAGGTAAGATAGCGGTCAAGCAAGATAAGAAATGGGGCTATATGAATACACGAGGTCAGTGGATAATTTCTCCGCAGTATGATGCCGCAGGTAGATTTAGTGAAGGATTAGCAGCAGTGTGTGTAAATTATCAATGGGGATATGTAGAAAGTTCGGGCAAGGTAGTTATTCCCTTTGAATTTGATGGAGCATTAGGATTTTCGGAAGGATTAGCTTGTGTAAGGCAAGGGGATTTTTGGGGCTATATCAATTCCAAAGGAAAGTGGATAATTCCTGCTAAGTACTTGTCAGGCTTGAACTTTCATCAATCTATGGCACCTGTGCTGGTGAAAAGAGAAGAGAACAGTTCAGAAGAGACTTGGCAACTGATAGACAATCACGGGAAGTTGTTGCCCTTAAAAGCACAAGCCATAGGGATAACTACTATCCCTTCTTACATTCCTGTGGTAATAGACAACTATGCAGGTTTTGCTAATTTCAAAGGGCAGTTAGTCATTCCAAATATATACGAGGAAGTTAAGCCGTTTGAAAGAGTGGAAAACTAACTACATGAGGTCTGTTTTAAGGAAGGTTGAATTTTAATTTTTTGGGCGTGCCCTTGTGGGCTTTTGCCCACAAGGTCGGCGTGCTTCGGGCTACGCTGACGCTTCGGTGCTACGCTTCGCTCCGCACCGTGCTGACGCACGCCCTTCGCATGCCTCACGCAAGGAATCTCTGAAAAATCCATTTCTCTGTAATTTATGCAAAGTTTTAGCTTGTAAGTACTTGTACTTCAAGCTTAAACAAGGTAAAGACATAATTGTACAGGTCATCTGCGTGAGGGGCATGGAGCATGCCGTTAGGCAGTACGAAGCGTTAGCGAAGTACCGAAGCGAAGCGTAGTGCGGAATGCCCCGACCCTTGCGTCAGCAAGGGGCACGCCCAAAAATAAATTTTAATAAATCATTCAAACTTCAAAGAGGTTTTTGTGCCTTCTGTACAGTTTCTGCACATTTCTATATTAGCTCTACTCTTTAAGATCTGCTTCCTGAATTGAGCATACTTTTCATTTCGCCAAATATTTGCAAAAGATTCAAATTGTATGTTTCCCATTTCATATTGAGCATCTTTGTCAAAACAACAAGGTAAAACTTTGCCATCCCAAGTAAAAACACAACTATGCCACAACTTCCAACAATGGTTAAGCAGTCTGTTTTTTATTACAAATTTGCCTGTTTTAGTTTGGGTGTATCGCCTGTACTGTTCACTTTGGGGCAATAAAGGACTTCCATTTTCAAAATTGTAGATTTGCGCAGTTTTGATATGCAATGCATCTACTTGCCATATTTTAGCTAAGCGTTTAATTTCTTGTATTTCATGTTCATTATGCCTAAAAACAATAAACTGTAAAATGACATAAGGATGCTTTACTTTATTTTTTCGCTTTGCTTGCACAATATTCTGTATACCCTGCACGACTGTATCTAAATTTCCGCCTATTCTGTATTTTTGGTAGGTTTCTTGAGTTGTACCATCTATGGATATGATTAAGCGATTTAATCCACTATCAACTATTTTTTGGGCATTTTCAAAAGTGAGATAATGACCGTTTGTGCTAGTGGCTACATACATGTTTTTTTGCCGTGCATACCTGACCATATCATGAAATTGAGGATTTAGATAAGGTTCGCCTTGAAAATAGAGTGTGAGATAAAAAGTTTTGGGGTGCAACTGGTCTATAATGTTGCGAAATACATCTATGGATAAACTTCCTGTCGGGCGAGTAAATTGCCTTAAACCAGAAGGACATTCAGGACAGCGAAGGTTACAGTAAGTAGTGGGCTCAATAGAAATAGCTATGGGATAGCCTGCATGCTTATCTTTATGTAAAATTTTGCTTATTTGGTAAGATAGCCAAACCTTAAAAGCATTTGCTGCGCGTTCCAAAGTAAGAGTGTGAAGCAGTTGTAAAATGTCGTAGCTTACCATTATCGTAATTTCTTATGGCAATTTTATGAAGTAGGTTCTACAACTACTGCGGTGCCATAAGCTAAAACTTCGGTTACACCACTGATTACTTCATTAGATTCGTATCGCATGGCAATTACTGCGTTTGCACCTACTGCTTTTGCTTGTTGAATGAGTTCGTTGTAAGCTTCTTCGCGAGCTTCTTCACAAAGTTTAAGGTAAGCATTGATTTTACCTCCAAATAATGTTTGTAAAGCACCTAATAAATTTCCGCCCACGCCACGAGAGCGAACTGTGATTCCCCTTATCACGCCTAAGTGCTTGACAATTTTATAACCTTGTAGTTCGTTAGCTGTGGTTACGATTATACCCATGACACAAAAATAAGAAAAAATAAAACTGAAATAAAATTTTGGAACCAAAGTATCCTCAAAAACACCTTGATCAAGTGTATATTTGCTCAATGTTTAGAAAAAGAGTCCCTATTCCTACGGCTAATGAACGTATAGACATTCCTGTGATGACTGAAATTATTGAAGTAGTACAGGAAACAAATTATGTCAAAACTTTTACTTTGGATATTTCTTTGAATGCCCAACCTGGACAGTTTGTCAATATTTGGCTTCCAGAGGTAGATGAAAAACCTTTTTCCGTAGCTGAAGATGATGGTAAAACTCTTAAAATTACGTTTTTTGCGGTAGGGGAATTTACTAAAAAACTCTTTGAATGTAAGAAAGGGGATAAAATTGGTATTCGTGGTCCTTACGGTAGAAGTTATGTGGTTAAACCTAACAGTACTCTAGCCTTAGTAGCAGGTGGATACGGCGCGGCACCAATGTACTTTTTAGCTCAAAAAGCAGTAGAAAAAAAATGCATCATTCACTTTATTGTAGGTGCAAAACAAAAAGAGCATCTGCTATATTTAGACTCTATTCGTAAGTTACCAAATACATATTTGTACATTGCCACGAATGATGGCTCTATGGGCTATAAAGGCTACAATACAGAGGTTTTAGAGCAGCTTTTATCCACTTACACGATACATCAAGTTTTTGCATGTGGTCCCGAAATGATGCTGTACCGAATTTTTGAGATATGCCAAGCACATAACATTGAAGGGCAACTTTCAATAGAAAGATATATGAAATGCGGTTTTGGAGTTTGTGGTCAATGTGTTCTAGACCCTACAGGAGATAGAGTATGCGTAGAAGGTTCAGTAATGAATACAGAACAGCTTCGGTATATTGAGGAGTTTGGAAAATATCATCGAGATAAAGAGGGAATGAAGCAGTTTTTTAAGTAACTCTTGTTTTCCTTGTATAGACCAAAAAACTGTATATTTGTTTAGATATGAAAGTGTCTCTTACGGTTACAGGAATGCACTGTACTTCATGCGCACAGTCTGTTGAGAAATTGATACGGCAAAAACAGGGAGTACAAAACGTATATGTCAACTTTGCTACAAACGAAGCTTCTTTTGAAGTAGAAGACCCTAACTTCAAAGTAGAGCATCTTGTCAAAGAAATACAGCGTTTAGGATATCAGGCTAAAATCAAAGAAAGCAAAGATATAGAAGAGACTTTTAACAAAGAATACCAAGAATTACGAAAAAGGCTATGGTGGAGTAGTGTATTTGCCGTTCCTTTGTTCTTTTTGTCCATGTTAAGCATGTTTATTCATCTTCACGTTCCGTATCAAGGTTGGATAGAGTTAGCTTTATGTGCGCCCGTAATGTGGATAGGTTGGCGATATTTTGGAAAGAGTGCCATTCAATCTATTCGGAATGTATATCCGAATATGGATGTACTGATTACTATGAGTTCTACTATGGCTTTTTTATACAGTATATATGTCCTTTTATTTGACATAAATGGTGCGCATTGGTATTTTGAAACCGCAGCTACTATCATAACATTAGTTATATTAGGAAATTGGTTAGAAGCTATTTCTATTCAAAAAACGCAATCTGCTCTTAAAACTTTACAACAGCTTCAACCCAAAATGGCAAACTTAGTCCAAAAAGACTATTTTAATGATACAGAGGTTATACGCCCTATTGCTGTGGAGGAGTTAGAACTAGACGACATAGTTTTAGTCAAAGCAGGTGATAGTATTCCGACAGATGGTTTAGTTGTGGAAGGAGAGATAGAGGTAAACGAGTCTATGCTTACAGGGGAAAGCCTACCGCAGCATAAGAAGCAAGGGAATAATGTATTAGGGGGAACATTAGTAATGCAAGGAAGTGCCCGAATTCAAGTTACACGCAGAAGTAATCAAAGTTTAGTTCAAGAAATAATTATAATGATTGAAAAAGCCCAACAAAATAAACCTCGTATTCAAAAAATTGGGGATGACGTAGCCGCAGTATTTGTGCCCGTAGTTATTGTAATTGCCATACTTACTTTTGTGTTTTCTTTTTGGATTGGTCAAAAATCGTTAGAATTTTCTTTTTTGAGTAGTATTGCTGTATTAGCTATTTCGTGTCCTTGTGCCATGGGCTTGGCTACTCCTACGGCTATTATGGTAGCTTTAGGGCGTGCTTCACAAATGAGTGTAATTTTCAAAGAGGGGCGTGCTGTAGAAAATCTAGCGCGTGTCAAGTACATTTTTTTTGACAAAACAGGCACTTTAACCACAGGAAATTTTACTTTTGACGAGGTACAAATTCACAATCCAAGCTATACAAAATCAGAAATAGAAAGTTTATTCTTATCCCTTCAACAGCACAGCAACCACCCTATCGCACTATCAATGGTAAAGCATTTTACGGAAAGAAATGTGCGTACAGTAAGCTTAGAAAAAGTAGAAAGCGTAATAGGTAAAGGAGTACAAGGAATATATCAAGGTAAAGTAGTTCAAGTAGGTAAGTTCAACAACGCAAATTCAGATGCGGCTATGCAAACGGTAAGTTTATGGATAGAGCAAAATTTAGTAGCATCCGTTCGCTTTTATGATACGTTGAAGTCAGATGCACGTGCTACGGTAGAGTATTTCAAAACTAAGGGCATAGAACCCATTCTACTTTCAGGAGATAGTGAAGAAAACTGCGCTAAAATTGCTTCGCAGCTAAATATACGCTACTTTTCAAATGTACTCCCTGCTGATAAGCTGCGTTACATTGAAGCATATCAACAAAAAGGGATTGTAGCTATGGTAGGTGATGGAATTAACGATGCGCCTGCGCTCAAACAAGCTCACGTAGGAATTGGCATAGGAAGTGGAACTCAGGTAGCCGTAGCTTCTGCCGATATTGTGTTACGTACAGATAAATTACAAAGTTTAGTTATTGCGCATCAAATAGCTCAAAAAACTTTGCAGACCATTAAGCAAAACTTATTTTGGGCATTTTTTTACAATAGTGTGGGTATACCCATAGCTGCCTTCGGCGTACTCAATCCTATGATAGCTGCTTTGATTATGGCGCTTTCAGATGTAGTTGTAATTGGTAACTCACTTCGGTTGAAAGTCAAAAAGATACAAGTGCAATAACTAAGAGGTGTTAGCCCTTTATTTATTGGCAATCAAACTCATGTAATAGTTAAGTCCAAAAGTAAATTTAACACTGTTTACGTTAAACAAATCAAAATACATTCTTCTGCTTTCAATCTCATTGCCGTAAAAATTTTCTGATATTTCTCTTATGTATCCATAGTGAAAAATTCTTCCGACAGAAGCCTCCAAGCCTATTCTCTTTGTTGGAAAGTAGATAATCTCTGGATTGAGGGAAAAGAACACTGAAGAGTACTTTGGCAAGTTGTTTTTTAAAATGTCTACGTTTGATGAATTTTGTTCTCTGTACTCAATAGTAGTTTTGCTAGTACCATGCCCTGCACCTAGAAAAGCAGTGCTGCTAATGTAAAAATTTTCAGTAAGCTGATAGACGTATCTACCAAAAATAGCGCAGCTTAGATGATTAGTTTTTGTGGTATGGGTTTTTTCTGTCAGCGTACCCACTTGTGGAAAATCTCTTAAATAGGTGTTATATTTTTCGGTTGTATGAGTGTAGCTTGCTGATAGACCAATAGCTAAATTGTTTTTGATAAAATAGCCTACTCGGGGAATAATACTAAATCCTTGTGTTCCGCTTGTGTATTTATCGGTAGTTTGGTTACTATTTACAGGTTTTGTTATTTCTCCTTGACCTTCATAACCTAGTGCCCCCCCTATAAACAGGTCATTTACGTTTATCTGTGAAAAAGCACAGAGGGTTAAAAGCAAGCAGCTAGCTAAAAACAGTTGTTTTTGCATATATTGTTACAAAGTTATGAAAAATGTTAATAATTGACAGTTAAATATACGTTAAATTTTAATTTTTGTTTTTTTTGGGCGTGCCCTTGTGGGCAAAAGCCCACAAGGTCGGCGTGCTACGGGCTACGTGCGGAATGCCCCGACCCTTGCGTCAGCAAGGGGCACGCCCAAAGAATAAAAAATCAAATTATTTTTTCACAACTGAGCATGATAAACTAGCTACCCACTAAAACGACACAAAAGTGTAAAATATAGTTGTTGTTTTTTGTCTTATAAATTGCTTTTATCAAGTTATGACTAATTTTTTACCCTGTTTTTGTTATCTTTGTACCAAACTAATCGTTATGCGATTTTCTTCTTTTGCTTATATTGGAATTGCATTTTTCATACTTTTAGCTGCTTTGTGGCTGAATTTGAAATACAGAGTTTGCCTTACTACAAAAAATGGCAAAACATTAGCCTTAGTACTTGGCGAAAAAGAACATGAACTTCCATTATCAAAAGATAGACCTGACCTAGCTATTTTACAAGATTTTGAAATGACAAAAGACCCTGCATTGGGCTACGTTCCCACAGAAAGATTATACCAAGCTTATTTATACGCCGAACAGCTACGAAAAAACCCTGTGGCTAAAACCGCAGGTATCCCTATGAATTGGACTGAAAGAGGACCTAAAAATGTAGCAGGGCGTACTCGTACCATTATGATTGACCCTAACGATCCTACTAAAAAAACTGTATTTACCGCAGGAGTAAACGGTGGAATTTGGAAAACCACAGATATAACTGCTACTAATCCTATCTGGACACCTATCAATGATTTTATGACGAACTTAGCAGTTACTACTCTGGCTTATGACCCTACTAACCCCAACGTAATGTACGCAGGAACAGGAGAAGGCTATTTTAATTCTGATGCCGCTCGGGGCGCAGGTATATTCAAAAGCACAAACGGAGGTAATACATGGACACAACTTAGCTCAACAAATAATCCGTTTTTTTACTATGTCAATAAAGTTTTTGTAAGCAGCGCAGGTACTTTATTCGCTGCTACTAATCAAGGACTTAGGCGATCAACAGATGGTGGAAATACATGGACAACTGTTTCTACAATACGCTGCTTTGATATAGAACAAGCATCCAATGGGCACCTTTACGCAGGACATAACGGAGTAATCCGTAAAAGCACAGACGATGGAGTTACATGGACGAATTTGACTACACCTACTACTTTTTCAAGAGTAGAATTGGCTTGTGCTGCAAGCGACGCTAATTATGTATATGCTTTGTGTGAAGAAGATAATGCCGTTAAAGCTATTCTTAAGACTACCAATGGAGGAACCTCATGGACAAGTCTTCCTGAACCTAATGACGCAGATCCAGGCATACCTGATACAGATTTTTCTCGCGGACAAGCTTGGTACGATTTGAGCATTGCTGTTTCTAATACAAATAGAGACTTACTTTTTGTTGGTGGAATTGATTTATTTAGAAGTACAAACGGCGGTAATTCTTGGCAACAAGTTTCTCATTGGTACGGTGGATTTGGTTACCAAGAAGTACATGCTGACCAGCACTTTGCTATCTTCGAACCAGGTAGCGGTACTACGGTATACTTTGCCACTGATGGAGGTATATACCGCTGCACTAATGCCACAGCATCTATGCCCACTATTGTACAAAGAAACAATACTTACAACGTAACTCAATTTTATGCCTGTGCTATTCACCCCAACGCAGGTAGTAACCACTTTTTAGCAGGTTCACAAGATAATGGCTCACAGCGTTTCTCCTCACCAGGGATGAACAGCACGGTAGAAGTTACAGGCGGAGATGGGGGATATTGCCATATTGACCAAAATCAACCTCAATATCAATGGACATCTTATGTGAATAACAACTATTTTCGCTCTACTAACGGAGGTAATACTTTCAGCAGTGTAACGTTAAGCAATAACACAGGTGCATCTTTTATCAACCCCACAGATTATGACGATGTGGCAAATATTATGTACTGCTCTAATAGCAATGGAAATTTTGTTCGTTGGACTAATCCACAATCAGGAAGCACACATACAGTAGTAACTGTATCGGCTTTTGGAGGAGGAGATGTTACTCATATCAATGCAAATACTAATACACCTAACCGAGTATTTTTTGGCTTAAATAATGGCAGGGTAGTAAGAGTAGATAATGCACATACAGGTACATCGCTTACAGGCGTGAATATTAAGGGAGCAAGCATGCCCACTACTAGTGTTTCTTGTATTGCCGTGCAAAAAGGAGATGATAATCATTTGTTGGTAACCTATTCTAGTTATGGCGTAAATAGTGTTTGGGAAACCAAAGATGGGGGTGTTACTTGGACTTCAGTAGAAGGTAATTTACCTGATATTCCTGTACGTTGGGCTATTTTTAATCCTCATAATCCAGACCAAGCCGTTTTAGCTACCGAACTAGGTGTATGGACTACTAGTGACCTCAACGGTACAGCTACCGTATGGGTACCTACTAATTCAGGTTTAGCCAATACACGCGTAACTATGCTTCAAATTCGTGATTCTGATAAAATGGTTATTGCTTCCACACATGGGCGCGGACTATTTTCTTCTGATGCTTTTGTGGGTGGTAGTTCAGTTAGTGCTGAATTTGAAGTAAATAAAAAAGTTACCTATGTAGGCAAAAACATCCAATTTACAGATGCTTCCACAGGGGCTACTTCTTGGGCATGGGACTTTGAAAATGATGGTGTTGTAGATGCCACTACTCAAAATCCTACTTTTGCCTATACTACTCCAGGTTTAAAGACCGTCAAATTAGTTATCAATGGTGGATGTTCCACTTGTACCAAGATAAAAACAGCGCTTATACACGTTCTGCCTGATAGAAATACTAGTTACACGCTTGCTGATGGGGGCGATTTTGAAACTAATCCATTGGATTTTGCTCCAGCGGTAGAAAATTCAACTAGTGTCCCTTGGGAAAGAGGTAATTCCACTATTGCAGGTAAAGATGGCACTACAAGCGGTTCAAATGCTTGGGTTACAGGTTTGACTTCAAATACTTACACCAACAACAGTGTAAGTTACCTATACACTCCAAATTTTGATTTTTCTGCTGCGGGCAATTACACTATTCAATTCCAAACGAAGTACAAAGTAGAAACTAACTGGGACGGCTTTAATGTAGAATATTCACTTGATAAAGGAGATACTTGGCAGGTTTTAGGTACTTTGGGAACAGATTGGTATAACTATTCGGTCAACTTAGCTACAGCTTTTGATGCTAATGTCCCATTTTTTACAGGTGTTCAATCTACTTACACGCTCAAAAAATTAGATATATCTTTTTTAGCAGGAAATCCTAGTGTAGCCTTTCGGATTGTATTCAAGTCTGATGTAGGGATCGAAAGCGTAGGTGTAGCTATTGATGATTTTCAAATTTTGCGAGAAAGCACAAGCATTAACGAGAACGAAATACAAGCCAACATTACTCTCTTTCCCAATCCTGTACGGGAAAAATTATACTTTGAATACGCGGGAAAAATTTATTCAAACTTAAAAGTTTGCATTTATAATTTGCAAGGCAAGGTCATAAGCCAAGAGATTGTTCCAATGTATGCTACGCACTTTGTTCACAGTGTTTCTGTACAGCATTTAAGCAAAGGCATTTATTTCTTAAATCTTGAAGCAGATGGTCAAAGAAAGACCTTAAAATTTGTAAAAGAGTAATTGAGCTTGTTTAATTTGGATGATATTTTTTTTTGGGCGTGCCCCTTGCTGACGCAAGGTCGGGGCATTCCGCACTATGCTTCGCTTCGGTACTTCGCTGCGCTTCGTACTGCCTATCGGCATGCTCCATGCCCCTCACGCAATTGACCTATGCCATCATGTCTTTACCTTGTTTGAACTTGAAGTACAATTACTTACAATCTAAAACTTTGCATGAATTAAATAAAATGACTCTTCATATCAAATTATGCTTTTTCAAAAATAATTCATCCACTTTTGCAATTTGCATCACTATCTCCTTCGAAAAACCTTGCTTCAACATCTCCCTTATCATGTTGATTTTATCTTGCTCTAACTGCTCCGCACGTTGCTTTTCTTGCTCTGCGCGTTGCTTTTCTTGCTCTGCGCGTTGCTTTTCTTGTTCTAATTCTCTTTCTTTCTGCTCTGCCTTCTGCTTTTCTTCTTCTGCCCGTTGCTTTTCCTGTGCTACTCGCACTCTCTCCTGCTCTAACTCCCTCTCCCTCCGCTTCAACTCCTCTTCTAACCGCTCCTTTTCTCGTTCTACCACCTTAAAACTCTCTATTATCTCATCCTCTATCTCCATGCTCTTCCTTAACTCCTCCGACGCAGCTGCCTTCAACAACCGCCTTATCACCCCACGATACCGCTCAGGATAATCCTCCTCATTCACACTTATCTCATACCTGTACTCCCGCTCATCAAACAAAGACAATATCATCTCTAATTCGTTCCGCCGTGTTTCCTTCAACTTCGGTATCTGTACTATCACACAATCATGCGTCAAAGACTCAATAAACTCATCTTTTATATCAATGACCTCCTGTGTGCTGTTGTCCGTAACATTCCTGCGTACGCGCAGCACAGGATACGGCGGATTGCTTGACAAAGGATAACCTAAAAAATACACGGTAATAATCGGTAAAGCTTTGAACCCATCTTTTTCTGTTTTGACAAGGTTTTGTTCTGCACGGTACTGTTCGCCTAAATACCTTCTAAACCGTAGGATATCGGTAGGAAATTTGGCTTTTTGTATTTCTACTAAGACTATTTTTTCTGTGCCATCGGTGTTTTTTATTTTGGCATTGAAGTCTAGGCGATATACGGTTGTGGTGATGACATCAAGGATGTATTCTTGGGGTCTGACTTGGAGGTCAATAATTTCTTCTTGGAGTAGGTCGGATAGGAGGATTTTTGCAATTTGGACATCTTCCATGAGGTATTTGAATACGACGTCATAGGCGGGGTTTGCAATTTTTATCATGGTACAAAGATAAGCGAAAAGGCAAGAATTTGGTTTTTAGGTTGTGGGGTGTTTTATTTTGTTGTGTGTTGAGTATCAATTGTGTATGAGGTTAAGATTTGTGTTGTTGTGTGTGTTTTTTGTGCGTGAGGCATGCGGAGGGTGGGCGATAGCCCAGTGCGAAGCGCAGCGAAGCACCGAAGCGTGAGCGTAGCCCGAAGCACGCCGACCTTGTGGGCATGAGCGAAGCGAAATGCCCACAAGGGCACGCCCAAAAAATCATCACTACTTTTTTCAACAGCAAGAACTTTTTGTTCTATGTGCGTAGTTTGTTGACTTTGAAATAAGTTTTGAATCATTTTATAAGCAAGGTAGCCTGCTGTTTGTCAGCAGTCTTGAAAAGTTTATTTTTGAGCTCGATAGCGTGTTGCAGCACGCTTATCGTACGCTTGCTCTCAATCCACAGCGCCTTAACTTCTCTGCCATATTTTTCATAGTGGGGTATTCGCCTTGCTTTACACAGTAGCTGCCCCGCCAATGAATAAGGTGCGCACACTGCTGGGCTTGCTCATAAGTGTGGTGGCAGATTCGCATTAAGCACTCTTCTACATAATCAAACGTGTTAATGTCATCATTATAGACAATAAGCTGCGCTGTTCTGTCGTTATCTGTACTGCTATCCTTTACAATCTCTTGGTAAAATGGATTAGAATAGGTATTCATAACGAACACGCTCTAATCAAAATACAAATTTGATAAGAAAACAGTTTCCATACAAGCACTATGAACGAAAGAAATCCCCTACCTGTATTTAGAAAAACGATACTGGTCTTTAATTTGCGTTTCAAAAAACTCAAATTTAGAGGGGGCTTCTAGGAATTCTTGATATACTTCTTGGGGAACTCCAAAGTATCGGTACATTGAATCGCTTTTGAAACCTATTTCTAGTGTGGATGTTTTTTCTTCGTATTTAATGTACTTAACCTTTTCACAGGTTACAAAAACTTTGTTTCCCATAGCAGAAAATCGAATTTTTACACAATTTTAAAACAGAATTTACAAAAAAGCAAGTCTAAAGGTCGTATTTTCGCAATTGTTTCAAAATAATTTCAAAGTCCTTAGGGTAAGGTGCTGAAACATTGTAACTACCGAAACTGTTTTCAAACCTAATTCGTTGGGCGTGTAATTGAAATCTTTTGTTGAGAGGTTTTTCCTGCTCATCTGGACTGATTTTGAAATTTTTACGCTTAATTTGGGACAAAAAAATATCCTCTCCCCCGTATAGATAATCCCCGACTATGGGCGTACCATAATAAGCTAAGTGTACGCGTATTTGGTGCGTCCTTCCTGTAACGGGCTTACATTCTAACAAAGTATAGTGCTTAAAATGTGCAATACTTATAACCGCGGTAATTGCTTCTATACCGTTTTGCTTGTCTACTCTAGTTTTGTTAGGATTACTTACGTTCAGAGGTAAGTCAATAATAATAGGTTCATCAATATGGTGTACGCCTTTTACTAAAGCATGATAATACTTATTCACTAAACGTTCATGAAAGAGGTATGAAAGTTCCCTGTGTGCATCTATGTGTTGAGCTGCTACCAAAACGCCGCTGGTTTCTTTATCTAACCTATGACATAGTGTTGCTTGCGGATATTGTTGTTTTAGCCACTCTTGTACGCTTATTGCAGCAGGATTATTTCGTTCAGGAACAGAAGCCACTCCCGCAGGCTTATAGATAAATATGTAATGCGCATCCTGATATAAAATCTCTATATCTATTTTAGGGCTAAACATCAGTGTAAAATTACATGTTTTTACAGAAACCTAATAAAATTCAGACTTTTGACTGTGTTATGGTAAATAAATTTTTTACGTAAACAAGTTTGTTAATTCAATTTTATATCTAAATTTGCATTTTAGTTGTTTTACATATGGCAAGTTCAAACAAGCAGCTTATTTTATGCGTAGATGATGAAAAAGTTGTTCTTAATAGTTTAAGACAACAGCTACAATCTTCTTTTGGCGACCAATATCAATATGAAATTGCAGAGAGTGCCGAAGAAGCTTGGGAAATTATTTCAGAGTTGAAATCTGAAAATGTAGAAATTGTTTTAATCATTTCAGACTGGCTAATGCCTGGTAAAAAAGGTGATGAGTTTTTAATAGAGTTGCATAAAAAGTACCCGAAAGTAGTTACTATGATGCTTACGGGTCATGCCGATGATGCAGCTGTTGAAAATGCTAAGAAAAATGCAAACTTATTTGCTTGTATTCGCAAGCCGTGGTCAAAAGAGGAGTTGGTAGAAAACATACAGAGGGCTTTTCAAAAATTGCATCAATAAAAAATAATTCCTTCAAAACCAAGCTCTTTTCAAAGTTATAAGAAATCAATGTTGAAACATTGAGTTTTAGTTTACTACCTTTGTACTCTTACAATTACAACTATTAAAGCTACTATGAGATACCTAGCATTTGTTGCCTTAATGGGTGCAGTGTGTCTATCTGCTTGCACTAAAGCACCTAAATCCCAAAAAGCAGAAGCAGGGCAAGCTGAAAAAGAGCAGAATAAAAGCGGAGCTATCTTCAACTTAGATGCTGCCAAAACTTCCGTTAAGTGGATAGGAACAAAAGTTACAGGAAGACACGAAGGTACAATCAAAATTAGAGAAGGTAAGCTTATTGTTCAAGGTAATGAGGTCATAGGTGGGGAGTGTATTATTGACATGAGCACAATAGAATGTTTAGACTTGCAGCCAGGTAAGGGGAAAGAGAAGTTAGAAAAACACTTAAAATCTGCCGATTTCTTTGATGTAGAAAAGTACCCTACGGCTAAGCTAGTCATTACAGAAGTAAAGAAAGAACCTAATGGGCAATATTCCCATAGAGTCAAAGCTAACCTTACTTTGAAAGACATTACCAAATCTATTGAATTTGGCGCAAATATCCAAGTAACGGAATCTACGGTAAGCGCAGTTTCTAACTTCAATATTGACCGTACCGAGTGGGGTATAACCTACGAAGGACAAAAAGACAATCTTATTCGTAAAGAAGTTAACTTTGACATCAATTTAACTGCAAGCAAAGCGGCATCTTAACAGGAATTAGGTTAATACTCTTCACGCTTACAAGATAAAAAATTATGCGGCCTGCTTTACTTGATGTAGGCCGCAAAGTTTTTCAAATGCTTATGAGAATAAGTGTTTCTCCTAGTGGTTCGGAATTATTGTATATTTTGTAACAACGTAACCATTTTACTTTAATGTTACTTTTTGTGAATATGTCTTCTCTGGCGTGCGAGCTACAATCAAGTACATACCTTTGGCTAAGTGTCCAAGATTTAGTGTTTCCACTACGTTATCCTGGATGATATTTTGCGGAACTTTTGTATAAACTTTTCTTCCTTGCATATCCAGTACTTCAATAATGGATTGTGCAGAGTAAGCAACGTTGTACTGCACAGTAAAAGTAGCTTCGCTTACTGTGGGATAAACAAAATTATTTTGATTTACATCAAAGCACTGTACCTGGATAGGCTTAAAGTATTGCTGTTGCCCATTTTTATTGACATTTTTTAAACGATAATAATAGTCTACCCCCTTTCTAGCGGTCTTATCTATGAACTCATATTGTCTAATTCCATGGCTGTTACCCGCTCCTTTTATAGTAGCAATAACTTCCCAGGACACTTCTATACTACCTTTAGGTACGAAACCTCTTTCTAAAATGAATTTTTCATTATCTTTTTCACTTTCTGTAGTCCATTGAATCGCAATATAGTCATTAGGTAGGCATTGAGCATCAAAATGCACCAGCTGTACAGGTAAAACTACACAAGGCAAATTTACTCTTGCTCCAGTAGTTATTCCCACAGAAGCAATAAAACCATTACCACAAGCTACCACTTCATTAGAAGTAGGATTGATGGCTACATCATAAACTACATTTGGAGTAGTAGCAGAAGCAATAAGCGTCAAAGAAGAGTTGAACTTATATACTCCTGTACTTGAACCTACATACACATTTCCTGAAGCGTCCACATCAAGTCCATTACTGTCAGGGGATATACCATCAATAGAAACGGTATTACTACCGCCAGGTATAGACACTGTGGCTATTACCCCACCACTAAAGTTTCTTTTATGGAGCGTACTACCACTACGGGTATAGAGAAAATACTCGTCGGCACACATAGCACTAGAACCCATATTCCCATCTATAGAGTAGCTAGGAGTATAGTAAGAAAAATTATAAACGTTTTGGTCACGGTAGTTGAGAGTCATACTTGGGGCATAAATTTCTCCGATAGAGTCTAGTGTCATAAAAGCAATATTGTTACCTGGTGTAGTACAAATACTACGGACTTCTTTAATTTTTGGCAGAGCAGTCCATCCCACAGGCAAGAATCCTAATACTGCACCACTTGACATATTCAAATTTATCATCACTCCACGATAGTTACTCAACGAAAAAGGATTAGGAGCGCGCATACCCCCGCATATCAACTGGGTTCTGTCACAGTTAAAATCCAACTTCCAGTACTCATATAAGGGTCCAAGAATACCATTGGGATTATTAAACCAAACAGAACCACCCGTAGTGTTTATGCAGCGAATCTCTCCATTAGAACCAGAAGTAATATAGCTTGTACCTGTTACAGGGTTAGTACGTAAGGTACCCATCCAATAATTCGCTGTATCCCAAGTAGTATTGTATGTCCATAAAAGCGTACCTGCCGAATTATATTTACGTAGTCGAGCAGGAGTATCTCCTCCGTAGGCATATACGTTTCCTAGATCGTCTGTTTCTATTTCCCAAACTCTGTTCGAATTGCTAAATGATGGTGCAATAGTCCATGGATCAATAATAACCGTTTCTGCAAGATTGTAAGGCTCCAAGTCAAAAGTGAACAAGTTTGTGCCAATTTTCTTGAAACTTGAATTAATCGTAATTGTCGGATTATAGTAGTAATATGTGTGCGGCGCATGGTCAATGATGTCACCAAACATTGTAGAGTAATGTAAATTGCCTTGTTCATCCATACTAATAGCGTTAGAGCTTTCTACGCGCATTTGAATTAGTCCAGGATTAGCACCTGGATGCAAGATAAAACTATACTTAAAGCCTTTACGAGGATGTATAGTATATTCCAAATCAATATTAGGGTATATGTTTTTGTACAGTAGCTTTTTGTAACCTTTGATATAGTTGATAGATTTAGGTTCGCCATTTACATTTATAGTATAGTTGAAATAATCCTGGGCAAGGTCTAGCGGAATAATTTGAGTACCAGAATTGATACCTTGCCATTTAATAGCCACAGTTTCTGTGGTTACTTTTAATTTTATTTTTTGCATTCGGAGCCTCATTTCATATTCAGGACCAGTTTCATTAGGTCTGCGCTCATGCTCGTGAGTCTTTTCTATTTTATCTAAACAGTAGGTAAACCCATCCTTTGTAAAATGCACTTGCAGCCTTCCCTCATCTATGGCGTAAAGTATTTGCTCGTTTTTATATTGATTTTTACCTGCAAATTGCCCTATATTCTCAATGAATCGGGCATGGTTTTGGTCTAACCAATTCACAAAGGCACTTTGGGCAAAAGTTTCAATAAATACCGCAAGTAATGATAAAGTAAGCAGATGTGCTTTCATAAATTCTATGTTTAATTGTAAAATAATACAAACGTAAAAAAACAGTTAATATAAAACAATAGGGCTAGCCCCTCAATTTACTTGTATTAGATAGTTTATTATTTGAATATTTATTCAATTTAACCATGATTATTCACTGAAATTTTTATTCTCTATCAATTTAGTAGTGCAATATCTTTTTCAGGTAAGGTAAATCCCATTTCAATTACTTGCAAAGTTATTGTAATTCACCAAATCTTAATCTGAAAATCCGTTTAGTATTATTTTTCTGATAATTCATTTCATTTTTACCTATTTTTGTAAAGTGAGTGAAGGTTTAGTCTATTCCTACGAAATATACAACTGGGACGAACGCTGGGAAACTGGCATCTTGCTTCAAGAAAATGAAGACTGGATACTTTTAGCTAACATTCCCACAGAGTACCTCATAGATGGCTATAAACTTATTGTCAAAAAACATGTTTCTTATAGATACCGTGAAGAAAGTGAAAAAGCTCATGAAAGATATTTTAGATTGAAAGGCATACCTACTCCAACTACCCCTGAAGGATTTTGTATCCAAAAAAGTGTCATTGAAATGCTAACCTGGATTGAGCAAAAGTATTCTTTTTTTGAATTTAAGGATTATGATGAGTACGAGAGCTTTGTAGGTAGATTGAGAAATGTACAAATCGATGAAGGTATCTTCACCATTGACTACTTATTCAATGATGGCACTTTGGACACAGAATATGAAACAGAATTTTTTCAAGATGAAATAAGTGTCATTTATTTTGATACTTATTACCTGCGTGCTGTTACTTTTCTCTACCAAGAAAATATAAAAGGTAGACCCGCTGAAATTACTATGCCCATAAGAAAAAAAAGAATAAATCGCAAATAACCTCAATACTTATCGGTATGTCATGTTTTTGAGTTAGTATTGAGCTTCTCTATCTATCATTGCAATATGAGCAAAAACTGGCTTGAGCAGCTCAATAAATACAGACCTGTGTATCACGTTATTTTTTGGGCAGTACTATGGTATATTTCTTTTGATGCACTAAGAGATAACATCAGCAATCGCAGACTATTACTTTCTCGTATTGATGACAAAGATACCTTTGCCGCAGTGTTATGCAGCACTTTATTAGTCCCTATCATGATTTACACATACCTAAACATATATCTTTTTGATGTTCTGTTCAGTAGAAGAAAGTACATTGCCTACTTTTTGAGCTTGGCTGTTACAGGATTGATTATTGCTATTTCTATGCACAGTATTTTAGTCAATGTATTAGCCAGTGAAGTTACTTTTGTACAGACTTTTAGTAACCTAATGTTCAGCACATTGATGATAGTAGGTATCCGTTTCATGAAAAATGGACTTTCCAAGCAATATCAATTACAAGAAGCCAAAGCTAAACAAATAGAAAGCGAACTTAACTTACTGAAATCTCAAATCAATCCACACTTTTTGTTCAATACGCTCAATAATATCTACGCTGTAAATATGTCTAACCCTCAAAATGCGAATGAAATGATATTACAACTAGCAGACTTGATGCGCTATCAGTTAGAAAGTAGTAAAAAAGAGCAAGTTTCACTTTCAGCAGAAATACAAATGTTAGAAAACTACATTGCTTTGGAAAAAATGCGTTTGCCTAAAAATGCCTTTGTAAGTTTTCAAACTCAAGGGGACTTTTCTTTGTATTCTATAGCACCTATGCTGCTTATTCCATTTGTGGAAAATTGCTTCAAGCACGGTGTAGGTGTAGAACAAACGCATATTGAAATTTATGCATTTATTAAAAATGGTGAATTTTTCTTTGTTACCAAAAACACTATACCTACCACTAAACTAACAAGCACGGTATCTACCAAAACAGGAATTCAAAACCTAGAGCGCCGTTTAGAGATTTTGTACCCCAATCGACACAGGTTATCAATAGAAATGGAGCAAGGTATGTTTGTAGTTAGATTGAGAATACAATTGTAGGTATTTCTATTTGTCTATTTTTAGCACTGCTAAAAAGGCTTCTTGGGGAATCTCTACCGAACCTACTTGTTTCATTCGTTTTTTGCCCTCTTTTTGTTTTTCTAATAGCTTTCTTTTGCGAGTTACATCACCCCCATAGCATTTAGCTAATACGTCTTTACGAAGTGCTTTAATCGTTTCTCGGGCAATTACCTTTCCCCCAATGGCAGCCTGGATAGGAATTTCAAAAAGCTGTCTAGGAAGTAACTCTTTAAGCTTGATACATAATTTTTTACCCCAATCATAAGCATTGCTGCGATGTACAATTGCAGAAAGTGCATCTACAGGTTCGCCATTGAGCAGAATATCTAACTTAACCATGTCAGATTGTCTATAGCCTATCATTTCGTAATCTAATGACGCATAACCCCGCGAAATGGATTTCAATTTGTCAAAAAAGTCAAATATAATTTCCGATAAAGGCATTTCAAAAATAAGCTCTACGCGGGTAGGTGTTAAATACGTTTGATTTTTGAAAATACCACGTTTATCAATACACAGATTCATGATACCGCCGATATAGTCAGATGCTGTAATAATTTGTGCGCGTACGTATGGCTCTTCTATATAGTCAATTTTTCCTGCGTCAGGCATTTCAGAAGGATTGTGAATCACTACTTGCTCCCCTGTATTACGAATATGAGCAATATACTGAACGTTAGGAACGGTAGTTATTACGTTCATGCCAAATTCACGCTCCAATCGCTCTTGAATAATTTCCATGTGTAGCATTCCTAAAAAACCGCACCTAAATCCAAAACCAAGCGCTACGGAAGTTTCAGGTTCATATACCAATGCCGCATCATTGAGTCTTAATTTCTCCAAAGAAGACCTTAAATCCTCAAAATCTTCCGAAGACACAGGAAATATTCCTGCAAAAACCATAGGTTTAACCTCTTTGAAACCCTCAATGGGTGCAGGTGCAGGATTATTACTGTGTGTGATAGTGTCCCCTACTTTTACTTCACTAACTTGTTTTATATTAGCTATAATGTACCCTACATCTCCCGTACCTACAAATTCTCTCGGTTCGCGTTCTAAACGTAAAATTCCTACTTCTTCGGCTATGTAGTCTGTACCTGTTGCCATGAAACGGACTTTATCCCCTTTGCGGATAATTCCATTTTCTACTTTAAAGTAAGCAATTACACCGCGATAACTGTTAAAAATGGAATCAAAAATCAATGCTTGTAAAGGTCCCTCGGGATTACCTTTTGGAGGTGGTATACGCTCTATAATTCGTTCTAAAATAGTTTCTATGCCAATACCTTCCTTGCCCGAAGCATGAATAATTTCCTCTCGGCTGCATCCTAAAATATCTACCATTTGGTCTTTGACTTCCTCAATCATGGCTGAAGCTACATCTACCTTGTTCAGCACAGGAATAATTTCTACTTCATTTTCTAAGGCTAAATACAGGTTAGAAATAGTTTGTGCTTGAATACCTTGTGTAGCATCTACCAAAAGTAAAGCCCCTTCGCAAGCAGCAATAGACCGAGAAACTTCATAGCTAAAATCTACATGCCCTGGAGTATCTATTAAGTTGAGTATATATTTTTCGCCTTTGTAGTAATAGTCCATTTGAATAGCGTGGCTTTTGATAGTTATCCCGCGTTCTCTTTCTAAGTCCATATCGTCAAGAACTTGATCTTGCATCTGTCGTTTTGGGATAGTGTTGGTATATTCTAACAACCTATCTGCCAAAGTAGACTTACCATGATCTATGTGGGCTATAATACAAAAGTTCCGAATATTTTTCATAATATCAGGGCAAAGATACACAAATAAAACGCATGTTAAAGTCAAAAGGTGCAATTGAAAAGATTATTTAAGGTTTTTGATATTTTTTTGGGCGTGCCCTTGCCCATACTTCGCTGCGCTTGTATGGGCAAGGTCGGCGTGCTTCGGGCTACGCTATCGCTTCGGTGCTTCGCTTCGCTCCGCACTGGGCTAACGCCCACCCTCCGCATGCCTCACGCAAAATAATATCCCTCTTTTCCTTATCTTAGCCCCATGATTATCGCAAACCCCATCTACGACGCCGTGTTCAAACAACTCATGCAAAATGAACGTATAGCTAAATTCTTCATCAGCACCCTCACTGAACAAGAAATACAAACCATACAACTCAAACCTAACAAACTCGCCTACACCTACGAACTCATCGCCACACGAATATTCCGACTAGACTTCGTAGCTACTATCAAAACCCCACAAGGATACCAAAAAATACTCATAGAAATCCAAAAAGCCTTCAAATACATAGACATCATGCGGTTTAGAAACTATTTAGCCGAACATTACAAAAAGCAAGATGAAATAGAAGGTGAGGAAAAAACTTTGCCCATTACCACGATATACATATTAGGTTTTGATTTACCTGAAATAGACTCTGCGTGTTTCAGGGCAGAGCGTGTATATAGAGATTTATTAACGCGTGAAGTTATTCCAAAGAAAAGCAGTTTTGTAGAGTCTTTGACGCATGATAGTTACATTGTGCAGGTCAATCGGATAGGGGGTAGGTACAGGAGTAAGTTAGAGCAGTTGTTGTCGTTGTTTGAGCAGCGGTATTTTATAGATGAGAAGGGGATAATGAAGGAATATCCGCATGAGGTTAGTGTGGAGGAGGTAGGTTTGATGGCGAGGGTGTTGGAGCATGTAGCTGCTGACCGTGTTCAAAGGCAGTTAATAGAAACGGAGTGGGAGGCATGGCGGAGTATAGATGCTTTGACAGGGGGCGTGGGGAGTAAGTTAGATCGATTGATGAGGGAGTTAGAGCAAGAAAAACAACGCGCAGAACAAGAAAAACAGCGTGCAGAGCAAAAAGAAAAAGAATTAGAACAAGAAAAACAACGCGCAGAACAAAAAGAAAAAGAATTAGAACAAGAAAAACAACGCGCAGAGCAAAAAGAAAAAGAATTACAGCAGGAAAAGCAGCGTGCGGAGCAGTTAGAGCAAGATAAAATCAACATGATAAGGGAGATGTTGAAGCAAGGTTTTTCGAAGGAGGTAGTGATGCAGATTGCAAAAGTAGATGAATCGTTTTTGAAGAAGTATAATTTGATATAAGAAGTCATTTGATTTGCTTTATGCAAAGTTTTAGTTTGTAAGTAGTTGTACTTCAAGTTCAAACAAGGTAAAGACATAACTGCACAGGTCAATTGCGTGAGGGGCATGGAGCATGCCGATAGGCAGTGCGCAGCGTTAGCGAAGCACCGAAGCGAAGCGTAGTGCGGAATGCCCCGACCCTTGCGTCAGCAAGGGGCACGCCCAAAAAAATAAAACCTTTTCAAAATCAATAGCAATGCTACAATGCAAAATTTGTCATTTTTCCAGGCAAAGTGTTGGACGCTTTTTGAGTTTTAGGTTTGTTTTGTTTCGCTAAATAAAGCATGAATTAAAAAACTTCGTTTAGGGAATTCTCATATCCAAATTATTGTGTATACTTGTAGATTGAATTCAAGAAAGTTATGGGAATAAAAAAAGGTAGCCCTGACGAAAGAAAATTATCGTGGTATCATAAAATACATTTTATAGAGGTATTTAAGGGCATGGCTTATACCTTTAAGATGATGTTTAAGCCTTCGGTTACCGTGGAATATCCCGAAGAAAAATGGACACCTAACGATGAATTCAGAGGTAGACCTGTTTTGGTTATGGAAAAAGGTAAAGAACGGTGTGTAGCTTGTGGGTTATGTGCGCGTTCTTGTCCGCCTTTGGCTATCTCCATGCAAGCCGCAGAAACAGACGATGATAAAGAGCGCTATCCACTTACTTTTGAAATCAATATGCTACGATGCATCTATTGCGGATACTGTGAAGAGGTATGCCCCGAAGAAGCTATCGTAATGAGCAAAGACTACGATTTTACTTTCACTAGTCGTGAAGAAGCCATATTTGACAAAAGTAAGCTTTTAGTAGAAAAAGAAGCCCTACAACCTCGCTTACAATTTTTAGAAAACAAACGTAATCCTATATTCGGAAAGATATACCATTTTTTGAAAGCAAACAACCGTCACAGTTGGAAAGATAGAGCAAAATAAAAAATACAAGCACTTTTTTCGTATCTTTGTGCCAAATTTGAGTGCCAGGGCCATGAACCAGTTGATCACAGACATTCCTATTTTGGATAGCACAAAGGTACATGACGAGTCTATTCAAGGTACTGCTTTTGAAAGCCAACAGAATCAAAATAATCCCAAAGCTCGTAAGCTTTATATTGAAACCTACGGCTGCCAAATGAACTTTTCAGATACCGAAATAGTGGCTTCAATTATGCTCAAAATGGGATTCAAAACAGAAACTAATCCAAAAAACGCAGATGTTATCTTTCTCAATACTTGTTCAATACGTGAAAACGCAGAACAAAAAGTATGGGAACGATTAAAACAGTATCGCGCTATTAAAAAACATAATCCGAAGCTGATTGTAGGAGTGCTAGGCTGTATGGCAGAACGCCTAAAAGCTAAACTTTTGGAGCAAGAGAAATTAGTAGACCTCGTAGTAGGTCCCGATGCATATAGAGATTTACCACGCCTGGTAAGCGAAGTAGATAGCGGTCAAAAAGCTGTCAATGTACTTTTATCCTTAGAAGAAACGTATGCGGATATTAGCCCTGTACGCTTACATAGCAATGGCGTAAGTGCGTTCATTTCTATCATGCGCGGATGTAATAATATGTGTTCTTTTTGTGTAGTTCCTTTTACCCGCGGGCGAGAACGCAGTAGAGAAGTCAAAAGTATTCTCAAAGAGGTAGAAGAATTGTTACAAGAAGGATACAAGGAAGTTACTTTGCTTGGACAAAATGTGGATTCTTACCAATATCAAAACACGAATTTTGCCCAATTGCTTGAAATGGTTGCCCAAATGGATAAAAATTTAAGAGTACGCTTTACTACCTCTCACCCCAAAGATATCTCCAACGAACTTTTAGAAACGATGGCAAAATATGACAACATTTGTAAGTATATTCATTTACCTGTCCAAAGTGGAAATAACCGTATATTAGAAAAAATGAACCGCAATTATACGCGCGAATGGTATTTAGAACGCGTACAAACTGCCCGCAGCATTATGCCGCAAATTGCCCTTTCCACAGATATCATTGCAGGTTTTTGTTCAGAAACGGAAGAAGAGCATCAAGATACACTAAGTCTTTTACAAGAAGTACGCTACGAACATGCTTACATGTTCAAATATTCCGAACGACCAGGAACCTTAGCCGCCCGAAAATATCCTGATGATGTGCCTGACGAAGTTAAAACTAGAAGACTAAATGAAATTATTGCTCTGCAAACGCAAATATCCAAAGAGAAAAATCTTGCAGATATAGGCAAAGTATTTACGGTTTTAGTGGAAGGTCCTTCTAAACGTTCAGAAACCGAATGGTGCGGTAGAAACGATGCTAATAAAATGCTTGTCTTCCCCAAAACAGAAGGACTAAAAAAAGGCGATTATGTGCAAGTCAAAGTAAAACAAGCTACTTCGGCTACCTTAATAGGGGAAATTGTTTAATGTACCTACCCTAAAAGTTAAAATTCCACGTTATTGAAGGAACCCAAGTAAATAGATAAATTTTTTCTGCTTTGATAGTACCAGGGTCGTTTTTATCTTCATAAAAATTGTATGCAAACACATTTTTACGCCCATAGGCATTGAACAAGCCAAAATTAAAATCATAATACCATTTTTCTTTTTGTTTTTGGGGTTTCCAAGTAACAGAAAGGTCTAAACGATGATAGTCGGGCATTCTATACCCGTTACGTTCAGAAATTAAAGCAATTGCATTACCTTCTAAATAGTACTTTCCCGAGGGGAGCGTAACGGCATTGCCTGTATAGTACGTGAATATTGCAGATGCTAACCATCTTTTGTTAATTTCATAGTTACAAACGATAGAAATGTTATGTCTACGGTCGTTTTTAGCAGGATAAACTCTACCATTATTGATAACTTGCAAAGGTCTATCAAAACGGCGTTCGGTTTTAGACCAAGTGTAACTAATCCAACCTGTTAGTTTTCCCGTATTTTTACGAACAAATAATTCCACTCCGTATGACCAACCTCTACCTTGATACACTTCTTGTTCAATGTAAGGATTGAGAAAAGTATTGGAATTATCTTTGAAATCTACTTGATTCTGCATGTCTTTGTAGTATATTTCTACTGAGGTTTCAATCTCATTGTCTAAAAAGTTTCTAAAATATCCTGCGGCGTATTGGTCGGCTATTTGGGGAGTAATGTATTTGGTACTAGGTAGCCATATATCTGTCGGTAAGGATGCCGTAGCGTTAGAAGCTAAGTGAATGTATTGCCTTGTACGAGCGTATGAAGCTTTGATAGAACTTTTTTCATTTAGAATGTAACACATAGAAGCCCGAGGTTCAAAACCGCCGTAGTATTTGATAGATCTACCACGGGCATATTCAATCGTATCTGTGGGGCGTTCATAGCTTTTGTCGGGAAAAACAAATACTTGACTTGGCCCAATAATATCAAATCCTGAATAACGAACTCCATATTGTACAGACAGCCGATTCGTAATGGTAAATTCATCGTTGATATATATCCCTATTTCTCGGGCATAGCTAGGGCGCAGCTTATAGTCATTTAAAAAAGACCCAGGTTCGCTTTCAATTTCACCGTTGAGAAAAGTGTAGTATATACCATGTACTCCAAATTTGACCTTGTGTTGATTATTTAAAAAATAGTCGTAGTCCACTTTGAGATTGAGGTTGCGAATACCTGATCTGTACTTAAATTCTTCTCCTGTGAATTGGCTACCAAAGCCATAAAAGAAATCGCTGTAAATTAAGCTGACATTAGAAAAGAGCTTGCCGTTGTAGATATGATTCCACCGCAAAGTAGCTGTACTATTGCCCCAAAATTGTGAAAACAATTGAGTGAAGTTAAATATATCTCTGCCAAAGTATCCTGACAAAAAAAGTCTATCTTTTTGAGAGAATTCATAGTTAGCTTTGAGGTTAGCATCGTAAAAGTATAGTTGGTTATCTCGTAAGTTTCGGTTTCTTGCAAATTTCAAAAATACATCTGCATAAGACCTACGAGCAGACACAATAAATGAACCTTTTTCCTTTTTGAGAGGTCCCTCTACGGTAGCCCGTGAGGATAGTAATCCAATTCCTCCTTTGACACCAAATTTTTTATTGTTTCCTTCGTTCATTTTTATATCTACTACCGAAGATAAACGTCCTCCATACTGTGCGGGCATCCCTCCTTTGATTAAGGTCATATCCTTGACGGCATCTGAATTAAACACGGAGAAAAAGCCCAATAAGTGCGAAGCATTAAACACTACGGCTTCATCTAACAAAACTAAATTCTGGTCAAAGTTTCCTCCTCTCACAAAAAAGCCTGACAAACCTTCGCCCGCGCTTTGCACGCCTGGTAAAAATTGTAATATCTTGATAATATCCACTTCACCCAAAAGCGCTGGCATGGTTTTGACCTGACTTATATCTAAACGAATGTTGCTCATTTCCGTACTTTTGACATTTTCATCCCCTTTGACATCGGTAACTACAACTTCATTTGTGGTAATATCTTCTTGGGCTAGGTCAATATTGAGTGTAAGATTACTTTGTACATCAACCTCTTTTTCTATGGTTTGGTAGCCGATTAGTCTAAACACAAGTGTATGTTTTCCTTTACTCAAACGAATGGAATAAAATCCGTACTCGTTAGAGGTTAGACCTTCTTGGGAATTTTTGTCCATTACGGTTACGCCGATTAGTACTTCGCCCGTAGAGGCATCTTTAATTTTTCCGCTTACTGTAAATTTTTCTTGTGCAAAGCTTATGTACCAATACAAAATAAAAACAGCAGACAAAAAGAACTTTACTTTCAACATGGTAATAAATACAATTTCAAAAATACGCTCTTGGTTTTATATCACGGTAAAAATATGATAAATTTAGCAGGCGTGTAAAGTACAAACTTTTGCACATCCCAATGCGTTGAATTTTTTGAATGTATATTTTTATTTTTTGGGCGTGCCCCTTGCTGCGCAAGGGTCGGGGCATTCCGCACTGCGCTTCGCTTCGGTACTTCGCT
>JANWVW010000016.1:13548-29060 GCA_025056095.1 Bacteroidia bacterium | reverse complement strand
GAAAAACAAAGAAAAGAACGAGGCAATCTTAACTTAAGTATTGCTGACATCAAAACTTTGTATCATGCTCATTTTCACTACGAATATTTATTAAAATATATCTCCGAAAAACCCGAAAAACAATTTTTATTCCCCGATATTCATACCATTATACCACCTGATATGATTCACATTACTTAAAATGTCACTCATATTGAAAAACCCGAAAAACAATTTTTATTCCCCGATACTCATACCATTATACCACCTGATATGATTCACATTACTTAAAATGTCAACCATATTGATGTTTAGCAAATTATCTTTATATGCTTGCATGCAAGCTTGTCTAAAAGGCAATTCCTAATCCAAAACGAAAGTCTACACGAATACCTTCATAATAAGGATTCTTGATAGGAAAGTTTGCATCTTGCTCAAAACGAACAACTTGTGTATAAGTTGGACCGTAGCTCATGTCTAAATATGAATAGCATCCCAAACGTAATTGCCAACCTAAACGTAGAGAATACTGTTGCACTTCACTAATGAATCTCGGACTTTTGTTAAGTGGGACATCTTGTAATTTTCCATATCTTATTTCCGCACTTAAGTACATTCCATCTAAATCTGAAAATTCTCTGCTTTGGTTAAAGCTTTGTCCATAGTAGTAGCGTAGCCCTGCTAAGTATTCATATCCATGCAGCCTAACCTCCGCTTTATTGTTTGTAGGGTGAATGTCCTCATACATTTTGTCAATCAAGCCTGCTTCTGCATAAATACTAATTGGGTTGTATATTTTCTGCTCAACACCTGCAATGTACTTGCCCATAAACATGCTGACCAAGTTAATTTTGAACATAAATGTTTCACGAGTTTTGCCACAGTCTAAGCACCATTCTTCTTCATATCCATCGCCCCTTACCGTATAACGGTACCAGCGACTTCTTCGAAAATCAGAATCGGAGAGCTTTTCTTCTGAATAAATAATACTATCCTTTTGTTGCGCCAAAATAGGAACTAAATTGACAAGACACAGGATTAAACTAAATACGAATTTATGTTTCATAAGCTTTTACTTTTGATGAAATTCTTTTTGCTCTAATTCTTGAATACGTTTTTCTATCCGTTCAATTTTGTTTTCTAATTCTTGAATACGTTTTTTTTCTTTTTGAAGTTTTGACTCAAGTTCTCTGCGGTTTTTATGAGGTTTTAGCTGATAAGTGTTCGGCTTTTTAGGCGAAGGTAATTCTTGGTCTGGGATAACAATAATTTCTTTTTTTCCGCGAGGCTTCTTGATAATGATCTTAACAGATTGGTTTCCTGACAATAAGCTATCTAACTTTAACTCACGCCGTATATCTTGAAGCCGATAAACTTCTATGGTTCTTTTTAAGTCTTCTTCTAATTTTCGGATACGGCGGTCAAATTCTTTTCCATCAAAGTAGAGGTAAATATCAGGAGTGCGAAATGAAGCAGGAGGTTCATGTGGAGTAACTGTTAGAGGTTCTTTTCCCCGCCAAGACCAAGAAAATATTCTCGGTCTGTAATCCGATTCTTCAATAGGTTCTTCTTGGTAAATTAAGCTATCCTGCTGTGCAAACATGCTTGCCGAGCAGAATAGCCATAAAGCCGCATAAAGTAGAGAGATGATGTTCTTTTTCATATTGCTACCCTCCTTTATTCAACTTCAATATCTCCGTGATTGACCGTGATCCTGATGACAGGTGCATTTTTAGATGCATTTTTGAATAACTTGTTCGAACTACGTACAAAATCTTTTTTTAGAGGTTCAGCTATCTCAATATCTGAAAAATGACCTGCGATATCAAAGCCATAGTCGCTAAGACTTTGTGCATTTTTAAACTCAATATCGGTATAATTGCTTACTATATTCACTTTTTGAGCATCTTTTATGCCCGTAATTTCTATCTCACTGTGATTAGCATTGAGGTTAATTTCGCCACTAAAATCCTGTATAGATATTTCTCCGTAATTAAAGTTACCTGTAAGATCCATATTTTCGGACTGGTTAATTTCAATTTTACCATAATTACTTGATATGTTGAACTTACCTGAACAGCCCTTTAAGGTTACATCACTATAATTTGTTCGTATTTCTGCTTTTTCTGATTGAGCTTGTGTTAGTTTAATTTCGGTGTAATCACATTGCAAGGTAAAGGGAGATTTTATTTTGTCAATCTGCACTTCCCCATAATTCTGTTTGACTGTAATAGGAATTTGAGTAGGTAGTTGTATCTCGTAAATGGTTTTAAGAAGTGAAGTAATTCTTTCGTTAATCTTATTTCTATCAATTTGATTTTTGATAACGATATCTTGCCCCTGCGTACTAATTTCGTACGTCAAAGCTTGTAGGTCTTTTTCTGCTTTTTCTCTTTGAGTATGCTTAGCAATTAAGCTTAACTTCAAATGAATTTGGTTATCTGTACTAGGCGAGAGTATTACTTTTGCTCTTTTAGCATCAATTTGTAAATTTTGATTGGGCTGCGCAGAAATTGACTTTTGGACTAACTTTGTTACTACTTGTACTTTACCTGGATTCGTAGTTTGAGCCACTACCAAAGTTGAAACACAGTACAAACTAAGCAGTATGATGCTTCTTGACATATTTCTGTTCAAGATGAACTTTATCATAAAGAGTAAATGTGCTTGAAAAAGGTTGGAAAATTTTTGAAGTGAGTTAAAAACTCACATAAAACACACTGATAATCAAATTTAGAAGATAAAAGTTTTATTTTCTTTTAAGAGTGAGTAGGATACTATGCAATTTTTCTATTTTTGCATGTATGGATAGAAAGCGCTCATTTGTTATAGTAAGCATAACACTTTTGCTCATCTCTTGCGGTGGAAAAAAGCAAAAAAACGAAATAGAGATGCAGTTTTTAGATGAAAAAAATTTTTCTTATCGTGCAGAGCAGTTTGCAGACCTGCAAGTACTTCGTTATAAGGTACCTGGGTTTGAGCAGCTCACTCCGAAGCAGAAAGAACTTGTATATTACTTGTATCAAGCAGCTTTGTCTGGAAGGGATATTATTTACGATCAGCACAATAAACACAACCTTGCTATTCGTAGAACCTTAGAGGGAATTTATACTACCTACAAAGGTAATAAAAATACCGAAGAGTACAAAAAATTTGTAGTCTATACCAAGCGAATATGGTTTTCTAATGGCATACACCACCATTATGCTAAGTACAAAATTATGCCTGAATTCAGTGAAGCTTACTTTGAGGAGCTTCTTAGAAATAGCGATCCCAAAGCACTGCCTATGCCCATAGATGAAATTCTTAAAAAAGTCAAGCCTGTTATGTTTGACCCCAATATTGACGCAAAAGGAGTGGATTTAGATCCTAACAAAGATGTCATTCAGGCTTCGGCAAACAATTTTTATGAAGGAGTAACTCAAAAAGAAGTAGAAGAATTTTACAGGTCTAAAGTCAATTCAAACGATCCCACGCCGCCTTCATACGGACTGAATTCCAAGTTAGTTAAAGAAAATGGAAAGTTAGTAGAAAAAGTATGGAAAGTAGGGGGAATGTACTCACCCGCAATTGAAAAAATTGTATATTGGTTAGAAAAAGCACTTACCGTTGCTGAAAATGATAAACAAAAGAAATGGCTTGAACTTTTGATAGAGTACTACAAAACAGGCGACTTAAAGAAGTTTGATGAATATAACATTGCTTGGGTGCAAGACACAGTGTCTCGTGTAGATGCTGTAAATGGATTTATTGAAGTTTATGGGGATGCGTTAGGATACAAAGGTTCTTTTGAATCTGTAGTGTCTTTCAGAGACATGGAAGCTACTAAAAGAATAGCTGCGATTAGCAAAGAAGCACAATATTTTGAGGACAACTCACCGATTATGCCTGAACACAAAAAGAAAAACGTGGTAGGTATCACTGCAAAAGTAATTACAGTTGTTACAGAATCAGGTGATGCTTCTCCTAGTACTCCAATTGGAATTAACCTACCTAATGCAGACTGGATACGCAAAAATCATGGCTCAAAATCTGTAAATTTAGGTAACATTGTAGATGCCTATAATTTTTCTTCAGCAGGAAGTGGCTTTTTAGAAGAGTTTGCATATAGTCAAGAGGAAATTGAATTAGAAAAAAAATATGGTGCTTTAGCTGACAATCTTCACACGGATATGCACGAAGTTATCGGACATGCATCAGGGCAGCTTAATCCAGGAAAGTCTACAGACATGCTCAAAAATTACGCATCCACTTTGGAAGAAGCCCGCGCAGACCTTGTGGCACTGTATTATTTGATGGATCAAAAACTGATAGACATTGGTGTTATGCCTAATTTCGACGTAGCTAAAGCAGGATACAACGACTATATCAGCAATGGACTTATGCGGCAATTGGTACGGCTAAAAGAAGGTGAAGACTTAGAAGAAGCCCACATGCGCAATAGACAGCTGGTTGCTTCATGGGTATACGAAAAAGGTAAAAAGGATAATGTGATTGAAAAAGTTAAAAAAGATGGTAAAACTTACTTTGTCATTCGAGATTACCAAAAACTCCGCAAATTATTTGGCGAACTGCTTCGTGAAATTCAAAGAATTAAATCCGAAGGGGATTATGAAGCCGCTAAAAAACTTGTAGAAACCTACGGCGTAAAAGTAGACAAAGAACTGCATAAAGAAGTATTAGAACGATACAAAAAGCTCAACCTTGCCCCTTACAGAGGTTTTATCAATCCTGTGCTTATTCCCGTAGAAAAAGATGGCAAAATTGTAGATGTACAAATCAAATACCCCGCAAATTTTGATGAGCAAATGCTGTATTACGCTAAACATTATTCTTTTTTACCTACTTACAACTAAACTATAAAAAATTTATTCGCCGTGTGTTCTCAATAGAAAAAACGAAAAATTTTGTATGGTCAAATTTATGTTTTACTTTTGCAGTCTAATTTGTTTTTGATTATGCCTAAAAGAACGTACCAGCCCCATAATCGTAAAAGGCGCAACAAGCATGGTTTCAGAGCGCGCATGGCAGATCGCAACGGCAGAAAGATATTAAAAGCTCGTAGAGCAAAAGGTCGCTATAAACTTACTGTCAGCTGCGAACATAGACACAAACACTAAAAATTTCTCAAGACTAAACTGCCATAGTTTTCAAGGCTATGGCAGTTTTACTTTCCATTGGCAAAGTGATTATTTTTGCTTCATGCGCAGGATTTTGCCTTCATTTATTACTATACTAAATGCTTGTTGCGGTTTAACGGCTATTTATGTCAATCATCCAATTTATAGTAGTATTTTGATACTTTTAGGAAGTATATGCGATGTTTTTGATGGACTTGCAGCGCGATGGCTACAAAGTCAAAGTGAAATAGGCAAACAATTAGACTCGCTTTCAGACGTTATTACATTTGGTTTAGCACCTTCTTATTTGATGTATCACCATATTTTTGTGTATAGCAGAGATAGCTTGTATTTAAGTTTGTTATCGTGCATAATATTGTCCATATTTGCGATTATTCGTTTGGCTACATTTAACGTAGATACTCGTCAAAAAGATGTTTTTATTGGTCTGCCTACGCCTGCGATGGCTTTATTTTTTATTGGACTTGTAGCTCACTATTATTATCAAAATGAGTGGCTGACAGAGATAAATGTTATGCGTTTTTTGCTCATTTTGCCTTTTCTTTTTGCGGTAATGATGATTTTACCTATTCCGATGCTATCTTTCAAAACTGTGAATGTGTATTGGATACCTATAATTTTGGCTACGCCTATTTTTTTGTATGCTTTTGGATGGGCTGGCTTATCTAGCACTATCATAGGATATATTTTAGTGTCTTCGGTTAAGTTTATCTTGGATAGATATACCTCAAACGCACAATGAAGCATTTAGAATAGATTTTACATCAATGAAAATTATTTTTGGATACAATAAAAAAGTATAATTTTGAATTATGAACGTAAGCCAAGCTTCAATATGGCTACTCACTCTCACACTGATGATTTTTTTGTCTTCCTGTGCCCATAAATCTTTTTTGGATGTACGCGAGCGAGTAGATTTTTCTCAAAAAAGAATTGCTTTGATGCAGATGCCTTCCGATGTAGAATATACCGTAAATGAACGCACTTTACAAAAATATCTTGGAAGTAAAGTGCCCAAAGAACAATACACGACCATTTTATCAGCTAACTACTTGACTGAACTTGCCAAGCAAATTCAAAAGCAGGTTAAAAAACAAAAAAAGTCTACCGTTGAAATAACTATTTTTCCTCCATTGGATAGTACTTTTATAGAAACATACACTAAACTAAAAAACCTTTTTTCAGAGCAAAAACCTTTTCAGCGCTTGGCTAAAATGAACTATGACTATTTAATTTTAGTCAAAACTGTGAAGTTTAATGCGAAAAAGAACCTTATTCCTGTGTATGGATATAAAAAAGATGAAGGTGCTTTCAACGAAAGGGAAAGAGTAATTATTGAAGGTGAAATACAAGTGTATGATGTTAAAAACAACACACTTATTATGTTGGGATTAGAAACAGGTATTTCTGAAATGCGTATATTGAACAAAAAGGGGGCTATTAGCAGTGCTTTACAAGATGTTACCAAGAGGACCTCAAAAGCTATTATTGCAGGTAGAAGCAAAGCGATGAAAAAATAAAGTAGAATTTTTATATTATTTTTTGGGCGTGCCCCTTGCTGACGCAAGGGTCGGGGCATTCCGCACTGCGCTTCGCTTCGGTGCTTCGCTAACGCTTCGCACTGCCTAACGGCATGCTCCATGCCCCTCACGCAGATAACCTTTGCAATTATGTCTTTACCTTGTGTGAGCTTGAAGTACAAGTACTTACAAGTTAAAACCTTGCATAACTTACAGAGAAATGAATTTTTCAGAGATCCCTTGCGTGAGGCATGCGGAGGGCGTGCGTTAGCACGGTGCGGAGCGAAGCGCAGCACCGAAGCGTTAGCGTAGCCCGTAGCACGCCGACCTTGCCCACACAAGCGCAAGCGAAGTGTGGGCAAGGGCACGCCCAAAAAAATATATCCACTAAAATTGACTATCATCTATCCCCGATAGCCAATTATATGCGTATCTCGTTACGGATTCAATAGTATTTTCATCAAATGGTGAGTTTAACTCTGCCAAAGCTACTAACTCTAAAAAAGATTTACTTCCGCCTGCTCGGCATAACCTCAAATAACTTTGCCAAGCCGCTTGCGGATTTTCTTGATACCACTTCCAATACTGCAAGGCACAAATTTGCGCTAAAGCATAATCTATGTAATAAAAAGGATTAGCATAAATATGGCTTTGTGCTTGCCATATTCCCCCTTCGCTCGCAAAGGGCATACCATCGTAGTCCCTATACGGAATGTATTTCTTTTCTAACTCTTGCCATGCTTCCTTGCGGTTTTTAGGCGTAAAACTCGGATTTTGATATACAATATGTTGAAACTCATCTACCATTGCAGCATAAGGTAAAAAAATTAACGCACTGCTAATATGGTCAAACTTAAATTTCGGCGTATCTTCCTTGAAAAAAAGCTCCATCCAATTCCAAGTGATGAATTCCATGCCCATAGAGTGAATTTCACAAGCTTCATAAGTGGGAAAATAATACTCGGGCAAAATTTGATTTCTACTGCAATAAACTTGAAAAGCATGCCCTGCTTCATGAGTAAGTACTTCTACGTCATGCGTAGTGCCGTTGAAGTTAGAAAAAATATATGGCGATTGATAAGCACTTAAATAAGTACAATAGCCCCCCGAAGCTTTACCTTTTCTATTAACTACATCCATTAATTCATGTTCTTGCATAAAAGTGAAGAATTCATTCGTTTCTTGCGATAATTCTCGATACATGGTTCTGCCTTGCTCTAATATCCAATCCTGGTTACCTTTGGGCGTGGGATTGCCCGACTTGAATTTTAATTTTTCATCATAAAAATAGAGCTTGTCTATGTTTAATCTTTTGCGCTTGCGCTCTTGTAGCTCTACCGCAATTGGCACTACATGCTTCTGAATATAATTGCGGTACAAAGCAACTTCTTTTTCTGTGTAGTCTACGCGCGAAAGCCTCAAATAAGCTAAATTGACAAAGTTGTTAAAACCTAATTTTTGGGCTATTTCTGTCCTTATGCTGACTAACCTGTCAAAAAGCTCATCCAACTTTTCTGCATGAGCTTCAAAAAATGAAAGGTAAGCCTTATGAGCATGTATGCGCCTATCTCGGTCAATATCCTGCATGAAAGGGGATAAACCTGTCAAATTGTACGTTTTACCTTCAAATTCTATTTGTGCCGATGCAATTAACTTGGTGTATTCACTAACTAACTGGTTTTCTTGTTGTAGCTGTTCTATAATACTGGCATCAAAGGTTTTGATGGCACATTCTGCCAAGCTAAAAATTTGCTTTCCGTAATAAGCTTTGAGCTGCTCGGCTAATGAGTGAGAGAGTAAAACTTTGTAAAACTCTATTACCCAGCCTTGATAAATAGGGTATTGGTGGTCAAAAAAGTCTTGTTCAGCTTGATAAATACTATTTTGAGTGTCCAAAGTGTAGCGAATAGATGCAATAGTAGCTAATGTTTCAAATTCTTGGCGAATTTTTGTAAGTTGGTTTATGTATTCGACTGCTTTTGAAAAGCTGCTTTCTGCTTTTATTTTGTCTAAAAGGTCAAAGAATTCTTTTTGTAGGGTAGGAATATCAGGTCTTTGATAAGGATATTCTGAAAATTTTAATGCCATGTATGCAAAATTATGCAGGTTAGTCTAAAAAACAAGTTAAAATGCTAATTTTACGGCATGTACACGGCATCATATTGGGAAGATAGTGCTTTTTGGCAAAAAAAATGGGATTTTATTATTGTAGGAAGCGGTATTGTGGGACTAATTACTGCCCACGAACTCAAAAATAAATATCCTGATGCAGATATTTTAGTTCTTGAAAGAGGTATTTTACCAATGGGCGCAAGTACTCGCAACGCAGGTGTAGCTTGTTTTGGTAGTATTTCTGAATTACTTCTACAAGAACAAGCAGAAAATCAATCCGCAATGTTAGATTTGGTAGCTTTGCGTTTCAATGGGTTAGAGAGGTTATTTGAGATAGTCAAAGGTAAAGATATTGAGTATCAAGCCACAGGGGGGTATGAAGTCTTTACACACGATGAAGAGAAAAAATACCAGTACTACCTTACTCAAATAGATAGAATTAACGCACTTTTAGAACCTATTACAAAATTGAAGCAAACCTACATTCCCAAAGATGAGGATATTGCTAAATTTGGCTTTCGGAATGTTGCGCACTTAATTTACAATCCTGCGGAAGGTTTAATACATTCAGGTAAGTTAGTTTTTACATTGTGGAAAATTGCCCAAGAAATGGGAATATTCGTTTGGAATCAAATAGAAGTACAAGAGATTATACCTGATTCTGATTATGTGCAAATTAAGCTCAAAGAGCATTTGTTGTATGCGTCTAAGGTTATTGTGGCGACTAATGCTTTTGCAAAAAAGCTTTTACCTAACATAGATGTAGTACCTGGCAGGGGTCAAGTTTGTATAACTAAGCCTATTCCAAATTTGCGATTGAAAGGGGCATTTCATTATCAAGAGGGGTACTTTTATTTTAGAAATGCGGATAATAATAGGGTTTTAATAGGAGGTGGGCGAAACTTAGACTTCAAAAGAGAAGAAACCTACGAATTTGGTTTTACAGAATTAGTCCAAAATACGCTTATTACACTACTCAAAGAGATGATACTGCCTGATACAAAGTTTGAAATTGAATATTGGTGGTCAGGAATTATGGGTTTTGGGCAAGAAAAAGCTCCAATTATTCAAGAAGTTATGCCTAATGTGTACTGTGCCGTACGAATGTCAGGAATGGGAGTGGCTATTGGTAGTAAAGTAGCACAGAGAGTAGCGAGTTTGGTATAAATGTAGTTTTCAATGGTAAAAAATATGAACTAATTTTGTAGATTGAGTATGTAGTAGTAGGAAAGTACAGTCAGAGCTGCGGTTTCTGTTCGCAAACGATGATTGCCCAATGAAATAGCTATTAAACCTTTTTCTATTGCTTTTTTAACTTCATTTTGTGTAAAATCTCCTTCGGGACCAATACATATCCAAAAGGTATCTGCATCTTTTGGTTTTTGAACTGAGTACAAAAATTGTTTAGGTATTTCATTTCCGCAATATCCTATCACGCCACTCAAATGTGGGTTTTTGTCTATCCATTCTTGAAAAGGGATTATTTCATAGATAGTAGGCAAAAAATATCTCAAAGATTGCTTCATGGCTGCTACGGCTATGCGTCGCATGCGTTCTACTGAAATAGTTTTTCTTTCAGAGTGTGAGGTAATAACCCACTGAACTTGGCTGATTCCTAACTCAACTGCTTTTTCTAGTAGCCACTCCATTCGGTCTATACTTTTAGTCGGTGCTACACACAACCCCACTTGAAAAGGTAAAACATGCTTGGATTGCTTTTGAATGTATGCTTGTACTACATTTCTTCTTTTATCTATTGCGGTAATAATACATTCGTACGCTGTACCCATTCCATCAGTAGCATATATGGGTTCATTTATCGTTTTACGAAGAGATTTAAGGCAATGGATAGCTTCCTCATGATGAAGGTATAAGTAAGGGGGTTGTATATCTGTGGCATAAAACAAATCCATAAATTTTATACGGCTATGTTATTCTCACGTAAAGCTTCATTGAGAGAGGTTTTTAGGTCTGTACTAGGCTTACGTTTGCCGATAATAAGACTACAAGGTACGTGATATTCACCTGCGGGAAATTTTTTAGGAATGCTACCTGGAATGACCACAGAGCGTTCAGGGACGTAGCCTTTGTATTCTACAGGGGTATCCCCTGTAACATCAATAATTTTTGAGGAAGCGGTAAGTACCACATTAGCACCCAAAACGGCTTCTTTACCTACTCTTACGCCTTCTACTATAATGCATCGGCTACCAATAAAAGCACCATCTTCAATAATAACAGGGCTAGCTTGTACAGGTTCTAATACACCTCCAATTCCTACTCCCCCCGATAAATGGACATTCTTACCTATCTGCGCACAAGAACCAACTGTTGCCCAAGTGTCTACCATAGTATTTTCATCTACATAAGCCCCTATATTGACAAAAGATGGCATTAAAATTACGTTTTTGGCAATGTAGCTGCCATATCTTGCCACAGAACCCGGTACAGCCCTAACACCTTTTTCCTTGAAGTTTTTATGAAGATCAATTTTGTCATAATATTCTAATATGCCATTTGTCATAACTCTTGTTTCTTGAATGGGAAAATAGAGTATAACAGCCTTTTTGACCCACTCATTAACTTTCCAGTTGCCGTCGGGGGTAGGTTCGGCTACACGTAATTGACCTAATGTAAGTTTGTCTATAACTTCTATTATTGCATTTTTGACTTCCTGGCTTTGAAGTAGAGTACGGTCTTGCCAAGCCTCTTCTATTATTTCTTTCATAAATATGTGCAAAAGTAGTGTTTATATGATTATCATAAAATTTCTTTTGTTCTTTGTTTGAGAATGTAAAGGGCTTCTTTCAAGGTATGGGGAGTGTATCCAATTTCTAATTGCGATTTTAGAATGATGAATCCTGTTTTAGGTGGTCTTTGTGCAGGCTGGTTAAGTTTTTTTGAGCTAATCGGCTGAATATATGACTTATGCAAACCCCATACATCAGCTATCATCTGGGCAAATTCATATACAGAACACATTTCTGCGCCTGATATGTGGTAGATACCTGTTTTTTGTTGATGAGCTAAGTGTATAATTGCTCGGGCTAAGTCATCTACGAAAGTAGGTGTACGGTATTGATCATTGACAACGTGTATAGTTTGTTCGTTTTTCAGGTTTTGCACTACCCAAGAAAGAATGTTATTTCTGCGCATGCCTAAGTGATAACCATAGACTAATACCGTTCTTACAATCGTCCATGGGATAAGACTTGCTTGTACCATTTGTTCGGCTATGAGTTTAGTATTTCCATAGTAAGAAAGGGGATTAGGTGTATCTTTTTCCTGGTAAGGTCCATTTTTGCCGTCAAAAACAAAGTCTGTAGATAGAAAAATAAAGTGTGATTTAATTTGCTCGGCAAGTTGTAAAAGGTTTTTTGTAGCTTCTACGTTAAGTTTGTAGCATTGTGCTTTATTTTGTTCGCATTGATCTACTTGGGTCATAGCCGCGGTATGTATGATAATATCGGGCTGAATTTTAAGTATGCGGCTTTTCAATTTTTGCAGGTCAGTTATATCTACATTGTAATAAGTGAAGTGGTCTATGTCATATTCTATTCGGTTTTTACCTTTGGATAGACCGTATACCTTAAAGTAAGCATCTTTAGTTAGGTAGTAAACTAAACTTTGTCCTAATAGTCCGTTTGTGCCTGTAACTAAAACCTTTTTAAGCCATTTCATCAAGACTCGTATAGTTTGAGTGCATTTTTGATGTTGTAAATAAGATCGTCTTTATCCCAGGGTTTGCGCAAGCAAGCATATAGGTTAGCATGTTCTAGCGCATTTCTTATTGCACTTTCTTCGGCATGACCTGTAAGCATTATAGTAGCTACATGAGGGTATTTTTTATGAAGCTGTATTAAAAATTCATCGCCTTTCATACCTGGCATTAGCCAATCAGAGATAATAAGCACCATTTCTATTTCGTTTTGCAGGTTATCAATAACCTCCCATGCTTCTTCCGCACTTTGTGCTATTTCATACAAAAATTGATTGCCTAGACCATTTTGTAGCTGTTGTATTAGGCTACTGAGTACAATTTTTTCATCATCTACGCAAAGAATGAGTTTTCTTTTCATAAGATAAAAAATAATAGCGAATATAATGAATTTTGAGTAACTTAATGAAGTTTTTCGGTGTAAAATCTTGAAAAAATTTTGGGTGGAAAACACTTTTTTGTGCCATTTTTATTACACTTTATCAAGTTTGCAGAACAAAAGTTAGCTTTTTCTGCGTGAGGCATGCGAAGGGCGTGCGTTAGCACGGTGCGCAGCGAAGCGAAGCACCGAAGCGATAGCGCAGCCCGTAGCACGCCGACCTTGCCCACACAAGCGCAGCGAAGTGTGGGCAAGGGCACGCCCAAAAAATTAAAAATCAGAAAAATAAAACTTTCTCTGCCACAATAGACTTTTATTCTAAATGCATCAGACACCAAGTTTGGTTATTCATTATCTTGTAAAATCTCTTCAATTACTTCCTCGTTTGAATCAGACTTAGCTTGCCCAAAAGCCTTTTGTTTCATATCCAGCAACTTACCATTACCGTCAAAACGAAAGTAGTACCGCATTTTAGCGGTTTTATCCACGGCAATTACGTGATAGCGTATTTCATTATTTCTTTGCAAAAGAGTATGTTTTTCTACTCGTTTAATTTCTGCATTAGCGGCTTTGGCTTTTATCTCTGAAAGCATATTTTGATTAAGTAAATTTTCTTTACCAATCTCAATAGTACGAAGTAATTTGCCGTCATTTGCGTAAAGGGCAGCACTACGTACTCCATTTGTAGTAAAGCCTACTCGAAAAAGTTCTCTTTTAGGAGCTTTATGCCAAACTACTTCGGTTGCCCCTGGATAAGCAGATTTGAACGCATTTAGCACAGCAGCAGGAACAGCACTTTCAGGTATGCCTTTTTTAGCTTGTTTTAAGTTATTTTGAGCAATAGACGCTAGTAACGATAAAACTGTAAAACCGATTACAAAAACAACCTTTTTCATATTTCAATGCTTGACAAACTCAATTTAGGAATTTAAGATAGGTTTTATACTGTAAATCGCATTGTTTTGTTTAAATTCTTGCGTAAGAAATTCTACAGTTTGTTGAGCTAAAATACTGACAGCTTCGCTGGGCTGTTTAAGCGGATGTGTAATTCCAAAAGTGTGGTTAGTACCTTCTATCAAAACTAAAACCGTTGGGAGCTGGTTATTATCCCTGATGGTGTAAATATCTTGACTTTGCGTGTAGGATACTGTTTCATCTTCAATGCCATGAAAGAGCAGTATAGGTATATGTAAGGATTGCGCAGCTTGGCGAATATTGAGTGCAGTATCCTTATATTGTACAATTTCTTGATAAAGCGCTTTACCTACACGTAGTACTTGTCCATTTCGCCCATTGATAACCTCTAAATAACCTTGATTTTTCCAAATTTCCATGTCAGATGGGCTAAACTTATCTATTTGGGCTATGGTTGCATAAGTAACTACCTTTTTTACTTGGCTTTCTTTTAACTTTGATGCGGTTAAGAGAGCAATACCTCCTCCTCTACTATGTCCGATAAGATAAATTTCCTGTGCTTTTTTGCCAAAATATCCTGATTGGGCTGCGCCTATCATTTGAGTTAGGTCTTGTATTTCTTTTGTGTAGGTGTTCTGTTCAAATTTTTCAAGGTCTGAAATTTCTTGCTCGCCTGGTTTTACGCCGTTATGAGAAAAGTTAAAAGTAACCACCTGAATATCGGAGTGTGTGGCGATATAGTTTGCAATGTATGGTATAAAGCCCCAATCTTTAAATCCCTTGAAGCCATGTAGGATAAAAGCGACTTTGTGGCTAGGTTCGCCGTATGTACTATGTTCTAATACTTTTGTGTTTTCCATGCTCTAAAATAGAATTTTTTAGTTGATTCTGTATCGTAAAAAATAATTTCTTGATATTGAGCCATGTAAAAACTAAAGCTTGCTTTGTGAGGTAAAGTTACTGTAACTTTGCAGTCCCTTTTTTGAGCGCGTGTAATACGTGTGCAGAAGTGGAGCGCAGCCAGCTCCTTCGTAACCAGGCCAGGGTCGAAAGACAGCAACCATACGAGGTTGAGCGGCGTGACGCTCCACTACTGCATTTTAAGTAGTGAAACTTTTTTCATTATCTTTGCTTTGTCTAAATAATAAGTTAATCAACCATTCCAGCTATGTACGATCCCCGATTAGTGCAGCCCATGCGTCAAGAATTGGTAGACGCAGGCTTTGAGGAACTACTCACACCCGAACAGGTAGAAGCCGTAATGAGTCAAAAAAAAGGAACTATTTTTTTGGTCATCAACTCGGTTTGTGGATGTGCAGCAGGTAGTGCAAGACCTGGAGTTAGATATGCTTTGCAACGTGCCAAAGTAAAACCTGATAGATTAGTTACCGTTTTTGCAGGACAAGACAAAGCTGCTACCGAAAAGGCAAGAGAATATCTTGTTCCCATTCCGCCCTCTTCACCTTCTATGTACTTATTCAAAGATGGTAAGTTAGTCCATGTCATTGAAAGAAGGCATATAGAAGGTACATTGCCCGAAGTTATAGCGGACAATTTAGTAGGTGCTTTTGAAATGTACTGCGGATAGTCAAAATTGAAGCAGACTTGGATGTTTGCATGTTGAGTTTATCTTTTTACACAAAAGACAAATTCTAATTTTATTTTTTTGGGCGTGCCCTTGTGGGCGTTTCGCTTGCGCTCATGCCCACAAGGTCGGCGTGCTACGGGCTACGCTATCGCTTCGGGGC
>JANWVW010000016.1:0-13542 GCA_025056095.1 Bacteroidia bacterium | reverse complement strand
GGGGCGTGCCCTTGTGGGCGTTTCGCTTGCGCTCATGCCCACAAGGTCGGCGTGCTACGGGCTACGCTATCGCTTCGGTGCTGCGCTTCGCTACGCACCGTGCTGACGCACGCCCTTCGCATGCCTCACGCAAGGGCTCTGAAACCATCGTTTCTTTGTTTCATATACCAAGTTTTAGCTTGTAAGTAGTTGTACTTCAAGCTCAAATAAGGTAAAGACATAACCGCACAGGTCAATTGCGTGAGGGGCATGGAGCATGCCGTTAGGCAGTACGAAGCGTAGCGAAGTACCGAAGCGAAGCGCAGTGCGGAATGCCCCGACCCTTGCGTCAGCAAGGGGCACGCCCAAGAAAATAACAAAAAATAAATTGTTTTTCAGACCTGATGTAACTTTGGGCGTCCCATGAGAAAATAGGAACGCCCGAAGCAATATTAAAAATCTTTCTAACTCTTTTCTAACCCCCTACTACAAACTTACTCGTCAATATTCCCTTGCTTGTTTTAAGTATGCATAGGTACATCCCTGAGGATAAATCTGTAATATCAATAGCAACATTGTACTTACCTGGACTAACAACTTGATTGATAACATTTTTCATAGTTTGTCCTACTACATTTGTAATAATAATTTCTACTTGTCCTGCTTCGCTTATGGCATAAGGGATGTTAATCTGTGTATATGCAGGGTTAGGATAAGGCTGTTCAAGAGTTATAGTATTTTGGTTATTTTCACTAATAGACACTGTAGAAGCGGCTTGCCTTAGTTTTGCATACCAAAGAGGATATTCAAAAGAAAATGTTGAGTCAAAAGCTGTAGTAGGTAGCATAACGCCAAAACTGCCCCAGCTTGGAGAGGGGTACTTGTATCTAGTAGGAGTGAGCAAAGGATAGCTCATATTATATCCTTTCACATAACCTGCATGCGGTCTTTCCGATAAAAGAGTATTACCATCATATATAGGGTAAGTATCATTTCCTCTTTCTTCCAAATAAATAGGTGAAAAGACACTTCGAGTAGCATTAGCGATGTTTACATCCAGCATGTCCATAGGTGTCCAGCTTTGACCAGGTTTATAGTACATAAAAATTACTATGTTCTTACTAGAACTGTCTGATCCTATTTTGGCGCCTGGAATTTTATATGGAGTAGTATACCCATAGCTAGCCATAGATATTTTTAACGATTTGGTTAAGAAGCTGGTATCACTTTGTCCGAGAGGTATTTTGTATAGTCTATACTGAGTAGGCGTAGCAGGAATGCGCCAAGTGTTTTGGTTAAATCCCAGTGCAGTGAAATTAACAGTATCCTCGCCATATCTATGGAGCCACAACGCTCCTGTAGGCGAAAAGAAATAATTTTCCCATGAGTTAGCGAGTCCCCCCCCTTCTGTCATCATAGGGGTTTGGGCAGGAATACCGACAGTAGAAGCAGGCGCTACATATCTAGAACAAGGTATAATTTGCAATACAACAGTATCTTTTATACTAGTTGGCATAGAAGGTGGGCGTTGATAGAAATAAGGAATTACTAATGAGTCAAGGTAGTAAGTATATACGCCTGATGTAGAAGTACCGCTTCTTAGTATTGTTAAATTAGAGGAACCAGGTACCAAGGAATTTCCAAATACTGTTGCACTAGGATCTAACATTAGTGCATATCCATGCAGCATGGGATATGCTACGGTAGGACCGAATCTTGCTTGAATGTTAGAATCGGGGAACATGTAAAAAATTTCAGGTAAAGAGCTATTACCATGTACAATTTGTGAAGCTTCAACATAGTTGTACCACCGCTCTCCAAGAGTTGTGGTTTTATAGTTTGTCCCATTTTGTTGAAGTAGCGGACTTCTTGGATAAGGTACCTCCTTTACTGCCTGAATAGACCATTTTGGGATTGAGATTGGCACCTGTAGGTTCTGTGCATACGTTACTGCTACTATAGATACAAGAGCAAGCAGATAAATTAACCTCTTCATAATACCTCCTTATCAGTAAAACTTATACAAAGTTACGCAGTTTTTTTATAAAAAAAAGTATAGACCTATAATGGTTAGTTTTTAGACACTTGGTGCATGTTAAGTCTATAAAATACAGTTTCATTTTTTGAGTGTACCCCTTGCTGCGCTCAGGTTGGGGTATTCTGCACACAGCCCGTAGCACGCCGACCCTTGTAGAGTATAAGCGCAGTGAAGTGTGAGCAAGGGCATGCCAAAAAATCAGAAACAAAAAATTAAACATTTATCCTTTCATAAAAACATATTTTAGTCCTTTGAAAAGTCTATTTATGCTTTTCTTAAATTTGGTAAAATCACCGCTATCAGCACAAAAACGGCACTTACTAATTTAAGCCAATGCGGTGATATACCTAACGTAAGCGAAAAACTAATAATTCCTTGAAATATCAAACAACCTATTACAGCAAAAAGAATACTATGAACTATTTTATTTAATCGCAATAAATGTTGAACAGCATCTCCCAGCATTAAGCCTGCTAAACCAGAAAGCATAACCCCTATGCCCATGTTAATATCCGAAAAGCCTTGATACTGTGCCATCAAACTGCCTGATAAAGCAATTACTGCATTAGAAATGACTAAACCTATAACCTTTAATTTATCTGCGGAAATGGCTAATTGGGCTAACATTTTCTCATTATATCCTACCGCACGCATGGCTAAACCTAAATCGGTTTGAAAAAAGTATATCCACAACAGAATAAAGCTACCCAAAAGCACAAAACTCACTCCTACCTCTGAATAATCCGCACTAAAAATAGTAGAATACTCTAGCAAAGGAACATTAGAACGCCCCATTATCCCAAGATTGATAGAGTATAGCCCCGTCATGACTAAAATACCTGTTAGTAGGGCATTTACCTTTCCCTTTGTATGAATTACTCCGCTGCAAAAACCTGCTATACCTCCTGCTACCATTGCCAAAAATAAAGTTAAACCGACAGAAAAGTGGTTTGTCAAGCCTATTGCTGTGATGCTTGCCCCCAAAGTATAGCTGCCATCTGCGGTAATATCAGGAATTTGAAATACTTTGAAAGAAATAAACACACCTAAGCCTAAAAGACCTAATAACATTCCTGCTACAATTGTGCTTCGTGCAAAATGGTATGAGCTGCGAAGTGGTAGTTTTGAAGCAGAAGTTTCTTTCTGTATCTTGTACTTAGCTGATAGAGTGGGATGTAGTACTTGCTTTCGTGTATGTACAATAGTAGGTGCGAGTAGAATTTTATTTTTAAGATAAAAAGCTGTCATTTTTCCCGATTGATAGCCCCATGCGTACATATCTGCGCCAAAAGCTGCTGTTGCACCTCTGCGAACTAAACCTGATTCAGAGGTAAATATGGGGACATTTCTTTGCTCACAAGATTGAAATATTGTTTCAAAAGAAGAAAAAATAATGTTATCTGGCAGGGCAAAAAACACATCTATTCCTTCAGATAGCAGAGACTCCACTACTACTTGCGTTTCCGAACTTTGCGTAACTGGTTTTACACGTACCTCCAGGTTAAGTATTTTACATTGTTTTTGTAGTCGCGCTAAAGCTTGAGTGGCATTAGGTTCAGATGCGTTGTAGATAGTACCTATACGTTTAGCTTGGGGCATCAATTGAGTAATAAGTGTAACGGCTGTATCTATGTAGTCCAAAGTTTCGTATGTACCTGATAAATTTTTAGGAACGGTATTAAGTTGCATCAGGTAAGGCTCAGGGGCAACCATCATAAAGATTGGGATGCTTTTAGTGGCGTTGATAGCTGAAAGTGTAGCTAAGGTAGTATTAGTAGCCAAAATATCCACAGGTTTATTGACTAAATAAGATTGAATAGTATTTAATGTAGCAATACTTCCCTGTGCGTTTTGGTAGATGACTTCAAGATTTCCTAATTTTTCACTGTATCCTTCTTGGGCTAGGGCGTCAAAATATCCTTTACGAGCTTCATCTAAGGTAGCATCTTCAATGGCTTGTACAAAGCCGATTGTAATCTTACGCTGTGCCCACGATATTTGAATTACACAAAAGTAGATAACCAATAGCCGAAAGTAAAAGTACTTATGCATATTTGCTGTAAAGGTACATAAAAAGTATGTTTTACTGCATGGATGCTAAAAGATGAAATTTTTTAATTTGGGCGTGCCCTTGCCCGCGTTTCGCTGCGCTCACGCGGGCAAGGTCGGCGTGCTGCGGGCTAGGTGCGGAATGCCCCGACCCTTGCGTTAGCAAGGGGCACGCCCAAAAAGAGAATAATCTTAAAAAAAATTAAGCGACCTTTTTAGTAGGCCGCTTAGGTTTAACAGTAGCAAATTATCTTTTAGTAACGGTAGTAATCAGGTTTGTAGGGGCCTTCTACAGGCACACCGATGTATTCAGCTTGCTCAGGAGTGAGTTCGTCTAACTCTACGCCTAGTTTTTTGAGATGCAAACGAGCTACTTTTTCATCAAGATGTTTGGGCAGCGTATAGACCTTATTTTCATACTTTTCACTGTTGTTCCACAATTCTATTTGTGCAAGAACTTGGTTAGTAAATGAAGTAGACATTACAAAAGAGGGATGCCCCGTGGCACAACCTAAATTCATTAACCTACCTTGTGCAAGCAAAATAATGTCTTTGCCGTCAATAGTGTATTTATCTACTTGGGGCTTAATTGTATCCCGAGTGTGTCCGTAGTGTTTGTTTAGCCAAGCTACATCAATTTCAGTATCAAAATGTCCGATGTTAGCTACGATAGCTTTGTCTTTCATTAAGCGAAAGTGTTGTTCTGTGATAATGTTGATATTACCTGTAGCTGTTATGATGATGTCAGCTTCTTTAACTGCATCTATCATTTTTTTGACTTCGTAGCCTTCCATAGCTGCCTGTAAAGCACAAATAGGGTCAATTTCAGTTACAATTACTCTTGCTCCTGCGGCACGAAGTGATTGGGCAGAACCTTTTCCTACGTCTCCGTATCCTGCTACTACGGCTACTTTTCCTGCAATCATAATGTCTGTTGCCCTGCGAATGGCATCTACACAAGATTCACGGCAGCCATATTTGTTATCAAATTTAGATTTGGTTACAGAATCATTGACATTAATAGCTGGAATGGGCAAGGTTCCTTTTTTCATGCGTTCATATAAGCGGCGTACGCCTGTGGTGGTTTCTTCGGTAATTCCCCTTATACCTTTGACTAAATGAGGATATCTGTCTAAAACCATGTTAGTTAGGTCGCCCCCATCATCTAGGATCATGTTAAGGGGTTGCCCATCCTTGAAAGCAAACAAGGTTTGTTCTGTGCACCAGTCTGCTTCTTCGAGGGTTTGTCCTTTCCACGCATAGACAGGAATACCTGCAGCAGCTATAGCGGCTGCGGCATGATCTTGAGTAGAAAAGATATTGCAGGAAGACCAAGCTACTTCTGCACCTAACTCCACCAAAGTTTCAATCAATACGGCAGTTTGTACCGTCATGTGTAGACATCCTGCGATTCTTGCCCCTTTGAGGGGTTTTATGTTTCTGTACTCTTCACGTAATGCCATTAGTCCGGGCATCTCTGCTTCGGCTAGCTTAATTTCTTTTCTACCCCACTCTGCTAAGCTAAGGTCTTTTACTTTATACTTGACCGCTGTTTTTTCTATTACTGACATAAGTATTGATAATACAATAATTTATGCAGCAAAGTTCGCAATTTTGTTAAAATTATGAAAGAAAAAAGAGAAATTATTTTGCCCTTGTACTACTTTCCGAATATATGGTGGTGGAATGAATATATACAAGCAGATACGGTTTATTTTACGAACATGGAGAGATATCGTAAGCAGTCTTTTCGTAACCGTGCTTGTATAAAAAATCCACAAGGTAGATTGAATTTGAGTATTCCTGTATCACACTATGCTGTTAATGAGCAATATGCCGCTATCAAGGCAGCTAATCAAAGTTGGAAAAAATACCATTACAAAAGTATTTATCACAACTACCGTAAGTCTGCTTTTTTTGAGTACTATCAAGAGGACTTGAAAAAATTTTTTGACTCTCTCGATACTTATTGGATTTGGGAAATTGCATGGCACAGTATTGAGTGGTTATTATGGAAAATAAAAATTCCTGCTAAGCATGTTTGGCTGAATGACTTAGAAGGTATTTCAGTGGATTTTGTAGAATGTATGCCTTCTTGCCAAAATAACTATATGGTTAGACCTTACTTTCAGCTTTTTGGTGAGTTTATTCATAATTTGAGTGGATTAGATGCTTTATTTTGTGCGGGAAAAGAGTATTTTCATCAAATTTAAGAGCATGTGCAATTTTGTTGAAAAGATAATTCTAAAATACACCTTAAAAAGTGTGTGCAAACTATTTGAGAGGTAGTTTTAGTCTATTTTTCCATAATTTCAAATTCTGTGCGCCTATTTTTAGCACGCCCTTCGGATGTACGGTTATCGGCAATAGGTTGGCTACTTCCAAAACCTTTGCTACAGAGTTGTTTTTTGTCTACTCCTTGCGTAATTAAATACAACATAACTACTTTTGCCCTATTTTCAGAAAGAATGAGATTATCTTGTTCATTTTTACTGCCTACATCTGTATGCCCATTGATGCGCACTTTTACAGTAGGATTTTTTTTAAGATATGCTGCAAATTCTTGTAGATACTTGTATGAGCTATCGGCTAATTTAGTGCTGTTAGGTTCAAAGTAAATGTTTTTGAGTATCATTTTTTTACCTACCTCAATTCTTTCTAAAAAGATATCTAACATGTTTTCATATTGATTTTCAGGGATAAAAATTTCAGCTTGGTAAGGTAAATAGTCTTGTATTTGAATTTTTAATGTATGTTTACCTGATGTTATTTGGCGTTTATACTTACCTTCTGTATCTGAAACAAGTGAGGGAGCGATTTCTTCATCTATCTGTATAGGTACGTTTGAAATGAACTTACCTGTGTTCTTATCCTTTACTATACCTTGTAAAAAATAGGTTTTAGTAGGAGTAAATTTGTTTTCAGTAGTTAGGTTTTTCTGTGTGTTTGATTTGGGTTTGACTACAAGCAATTCTTTGTTTTGTTGTTCTTTTTGAGGGATAGGTTTAGGTTTAATTTTGCGAATGCAGTTATTTCTATAATCACAAACGTAGATATTTTCTTGGGCATCTGTAATTATCTCTACGGGTGAGTTGAACATGGCTGTTTTAGCTTCGCCATCTTTCCATCCAATTTTTCCTGAACCTGCTAGTATAGTAACGTATTTTTTTTCTACATCTACTTTGAATATAACATTTGAGCCACCATCTGCAATGTAAATTTTTTTAGCATCAGGGGATATAGCTACTCCCCCACCTGTGTTATTTAAGGTACTGGCGAAATTTAATCTTTTGCGATTGTAATATACTGTGCTGTCTACAAAGCCTCTAAAATCTGTATGCAAGTAAGTGGAAACTATACCATCAGGAGTAATTTTGCGGATAGCCTTGTTATTTGCATCTACTACGTAAAGATTATCATACATATCAATACAAATACCAATCGGACTATCAAACGTAGCTTCTTTGCCTTTTCCATTTGTAAAACCTGCCATACCGTTACCAGCAAAGGTGGTTACTATTCCTTCGGGAGTCATCTTACGAATAGCATTGTTATGGGAGTCTAAGATATAGATGTTGTTTTTACTATCTGCTACTAATCCAATAGGATAGTTGAATTTAGCGTCTTTACCTTTGCCATCTTCAAAACCTGCATCAGGGGAACCTGCTATAGTACTTACTGTTCCGAGTAAGGTAATTTTACGAATACAGTGATTGTTGTAGTCTGCAACATATAAATTACCTAATTTATCAAAGCACAAGCCGTGAGGTCCGTTGAATAGAGCTGTGGTTTTTCTGCCATCTAAAAGTCCTGATTGTTTAGGTACACCTGCGTAAGTGCTTACTGTACCATCTGCATGAATTTTGCGGATAACATGATTGTTTTCGTCAGCAAAAAATACATTACCTAATCGATCAGCACATATTCCGTTAGGTCCGTTTAGAATACTTTTAGTTCCTATGTCATCTTTGTAGCCTGGGGTACCATTGCCTGCTACTGTGGTTACAATGTATCCTTGCCCAAAAAGATAGTAACTGCATAGCCAAAATATACTAACGCCAATACTTTTAATAATACCCATATTTTACAAAATTACTACTATTTTGAGATATGTTAGAAAACGGCTTGTGTTTGTAAGAGTATGCTTTTCGTAAAAGTTCGTTGATTTAGTCAATTTTCTGCACTCTATATACTATGGGTTACGTATTTTTTTAAGTACAAAAACGCAAGTCTTTGATAGATAGCAGTTTGTAAAAAAATGTTTGCAATTTTAGTAGTAATTAAGTATATTTGCATATATTTAACTCGGAAAAAGTATGAAAGTCTGTTTTGTTTTTTTTCTATTCATAATTATAGGATATTGTTTTGGATTGGCGCAAACGGGCAATACACTGGGTGTAAAAACTAAGCCTGAAGGTTTCAGAAACCATGCTTGGGGAAGTAAACCTACCGAGTTAAATATTATTCGTTATGTACGTAAGAAAGACATTGCGGAGCAAAAGCCCAACTTTGACCCTGAACCTGGTTTTGACTATTTCAAAGATGATATGGAGCAGTTGGATCTAAAAGGTGTCAAATTAGAAGCAATATGGTATTCATACAATTATAGGGGTGGATTATCACAGGTTATTCTTTTGTTAGAAAATGATGCGGACGGTCCTAGAATGCTTCAAAACTTAATCAATTACTATGGAAAACAAACTGAAATTAAAAACGTGAACGCCAATACTACGATACATTATTTTAAGTATCGTGAAGATACTTATGTGGAGTTTCATCAATATAAAGTAAAAGAAAATCCTACTATGGAGGACTTACAAAATGCAGATGGCAGGGCTAAGTCTTACGTAAAGATATATTCAAAAACACAAACGGCTTTGCAGCTTTCAGAAAATAGGCGAAAAGGTTGGGAGTAATAACAAAAAATTAACTTACATTATCTTATTTATTGTCAGCTAGTTAGGCTTCAACTTGAAAGTTACTCTTGGTTCTTATGATAAAAATAAGTACCTTTGCCCGCTTATTTAAGGAAGCACTCAATTGAGTATGTCTGTACAGAAGAAAGACTTCAAAATCAAACCAAACTTTACCAAAATTACAATCAGCTTAGCTTCCCCCGAAATGATTCAAGAGCGTTCCAGAGGGGAAGTATTAAAGCCAGAAACCATCAATTACAGAACTTACAAACCTGAAAGAGATGGTTTATTTTGCGAAAAGATTTTTGGTCCTGTAAAAGATTGGGAATGTCATTGTGGAAAGTATAAAAGAATTCGCTATAAAGGTATTGTGTGTGACCGGTGCGGTGTAGAAGTAACCGAAAAAAAAGTACGAAGGGAACGTATGGGGCATATTGAGCTTACTGTACCTGTAGCTCATATTTGGTATTTTCGTTCATTACCTAACAAAATAGGTACATTGCTTGGTATGCCTACTAAAAAGCTTGACCAAGTCATTTATTATGAAAGATATCTTGTTATACAGCCAGGTAGAGTAGGTGAAGAGCGTGGGTGGCAAGCTATGGACTTGATTACCGAAGAAGAGTATTTAGATGCAATGGAAAGCATGACCAAAGAAGAGCAGCTCTTGGACAACGACGATCCCCGCAAATTTATTGCTAAAATGGGTGCTGAAGCCCTTGAAATAGCGCTCTCTCGTTTAGATCTTGAGGTACTGGCAGCTGAGCTTAGACAGCAAGCTAACAATGAAACTTCTCAACAAAGAAAAATAGAAGCTCTAAAAAGGTTAAAAATTGTCAATGCTTTTCGTAATGCTAACAAGAATGTAGAAAATCGTCCCGAGTGGATGATTATGCGAATTATACCCGTTATTCCGCCTGAGCTCAGACCTTTAGTCCCTTTAGATGGAGGTAGGTTTGCTAGCTCAGACCTTAATGACTTATATCGTAGAGTTATCATCCGCAACAACCGATTAAAACGTTTAATTGAGATTAAAGCCCCAGAAGTTATTCTACGCAACGAAAAGCGGATGTTGCAAGAAGCAGTAGATTCTTTATTTGACAACTCTCGTAAAGTGAACGCAGTGCGTAGTGAGGGCAACAGGGCGCTTAAATCTTTGAGTGATATGCTCAAAGGTAAGCAAGGGCGTTTTCGTCAAAATTTATTAGGTAAAAGAGTAGATTATTCAGGTCGTTCAGTAATTGTAGTAGGTCCTGAACTTAAATTGAATGAATGTGGCTTGCCCAAAGCTATGGCTGCTGAACTATTCAAACCTTTCATCATACGCAAACTGATAGAAAGAGGTATTGTAAAAACAGTTAAAAGTGCTAAGAAAGTTGTAGATAGAAAAGATGCTGTAATTTGGGATATTTTAGAAAACGTACTCAAAGGACATCCTGTGTTACTCAACCGCGCCCCGACCTTACACCGGCTAGGGATTCAAGCTTTCCAACCCAAACTAATTGAAGATAAAGCTATACGCTTACATCCTCTTGTTTGTACAGCTTTTAACGCCGATTTCGACGGGGACCAAATGGCTGTCCACGTTCCTCTTAGCCAAGACGCAATAATGGAAGCTTCTATTTTAATGTTAGCTTCGCACAACATTCTCAACCCTGCTAATGGTCAGCCGATTACTGTACCCTCGCAAGACATGGTATTAGGAATTTACTACATGACCAAGCAGCGCAAAGGTGTAAAAGGCGAAGGAATGAAATTTTATAGCCCCGAAGAGGTTGTTATTGCTTACAATGAAGGCAAAGTACACCTAAACGCAAAAATATACGTACGCGTGCCCGTTTTAGAAAATGACAAGCTTGTAACAAAAATGATACACACTTCTGTAGGTCGCGTGCTTTTCAATGAAATTGTACCAAAAGAAATAGGCTTTCAAGATAGATTACTTACTAAGAACGCTATCCGGGAGATCATCGGACTAGTGTTCAAAAAAACCAATATGCAGCGTACAGCTTACTTTTTGGATGACCTTAAAAACTTAGGATTCCGTTTTGCTTTCAAGGGGGGATTATCGTTCAGCTTAGCCAATATCAAAGTACCCGAAGAAAAACAAAAATATATTCAAGAAGCCGAAGAAGAAGTAGCTAACATCAGAAATAACTATGACATGGGGCTTATTACTGAAAATGAACGCTACAACCAAGTTATAGATATATGGACAAAAGTAAACTCAAAAGTAACCGAAGCCCTATTAAAACAAATTTCTGAAGATGACGAAGGATTTAATCCTGTTTTCATGATGTTAGATTCAGGTGCAAGGGGTTCAAGAGAGCAAATACGGCAGCTAGGTGGCATGCGCGGCTTAATGGCAAAGCCCCAAAAGAACTTGTCAGGTTCAAGTGGAGAAATTATTGAAAACCCTATTTTGTCTAACTTCCGTGAAGGGCTAAACGTAATGGAGTACTTTATCTCTACTCACGGAGCAAGAAAAGGACTTGCCGATACAGCCTTAAAAACTGCCGATGCAGGTTACCTCACACGTAGATTAGTAGATGTGGCTAATGACGTAGTGGTTACTGAAAATGATTGTGGTACATTAAGGGGTGTTGAAACTTTTGCTCTCAAAAAGAACGACGATATTGTAGAAACACTTTACGAGCGTATATTAGGTAGAGTAACTGCAGCTGAAGTTTTACATCCTCAAACAGGAGAAGTAATAGTTCCTGAAGGCGTAGAAATTACCGAAGAAATTGCTGAAATGATAGAAAAGTTGGGTATAGAATCAGTAGTCATACGCTCAGTGTTAACTTGCGAAGCTAAACGTGGAGTTTGTGCAAAATGCTATGGCAGAAACCTTGCTACGGGTAGGTTGGTTCAAAAAGGAGAAGCGGTAGGAGTAATTGCAGCGCAGTCTATTGGAGAACCTGGAACACAGCTTACGCTTCGTACATTCCACACAGGAGGTGCGGCTTCACGAATCTCTGCTGAAAATGAAATAAAAGCTAAATATGAGGGTACAGCTCGTTTTGAGTCCTTGAACTTTGTAGAACGTACCGATAAAACCACAGGTCAAAAGCAACGGATTGTACTTTCTAGAAGAGGTGAAGTCCAAATTATTGATAATCAAAATAGAGTGCTCACTAGCCATCGTATTCCCTATGGGTCAGAACTTCGTATCAATGACGGCGATAAAGTAGATAAAAACACAATTATCTGTCAATGGGATCCTTACAACTCTGTTATTCTTGCAGAAGCCAAAGGTAGAGTACAATATGAAAACTTGGAAGAAAACGTAAACTTCCGTAGAGAAGTAGATGAAAATACAGGAACAGAAGAAATTATCATTATTGAAACTCGCGATAAGACTAAAAACCCATTATTGAGAATTATTCCAAGCAACAAAGAGGAGCTGATAAGCAAGCCGATTAACTTGCCTGTTAACGCTCACTTAGTTGCTGAACAAGGCGATGAAGTAGAACCTGGCGATATTTTAGTTAAAATTCCTCGCCAAACTGCCCGAACTAGAGATATCACAGGGGGATTACCTCGTGTTACTGAACTCTTTGAAGCACGCCAACCTTCTAATCCAGCCATAGTTAGTGATATTGATGGAGTGGTTTCTATCAGCCCTGACATAAAGCGTGGTAACCGCGAAGTTTGGGTAGAATCAGATAGTGGTGAAAAAAGAAAATATCTCATTCCTGTGGCTAAGCACATCTTAGTACAGGATGGGGACTACGTACGAGCAGGCGATGAACTTACTGATGGCGCCATCAGTCCGAGTGATATTTTACGAATTAAAGGACCTAACGCCGTACAAGAATACTTAGTCAATGAAATTCAGGAAGTTTATCGTTTGCAAGGAGTAAAAATCAACAACAAGCACATTGAGATTATTGTCCGTCAGATGATGCAAAAAGTAGAGATTGTAGACCCAGGCGACACAGAATTTTTAGAAAAAGAAGTAGTAGATAAGCAAGAATTTCAAGAAGCAAATGATAACTTGTGGGGTAAAAAGTACGTCATTGATGCAGGCGACTCTAAGAATTTGCGTCCAGGTATGATTGTTTCTTATGCCAAGATACGCGATGAAAACTCCACTCTAAAACGCAAAGATTTACGATTAGTGCAGTATAGAGATACCATTCCTGCTACAGCCCAACCTATTTTGCAAGGGATAACGACAGCATCATTAGGAACTCGCAGCTTTATGTCAGCGGCTTCATTCCAAGAAACTACCAAAGTCCTTAACGAAGCTGCTATTCAAGGGCGTGTAGATCACCTATTAGGATTGAAGGAAAATGTTATTGTAGGTCATCTTATTCCTGCAGGTACAGGTTTGCGTGAGTTCCAAGATATGATAGTGCATGTAGCTGAAAAGCAAGAAACTACTCCTCCGCCTGCTGTTACTACTTTAACCTCTGCTACTCGTAAAACAACAAGTAGGAAGAAGGTCTAAGATTTATTAGTTGTGGAAGTTAATTTGATTTTTTGGGCGTGCCCCTTGCTGACGCAAGGGTCGGGGCATTCCGCACTACGCTTCGCTTCGGTGCTTCGCTAACG
>JANWVW010000015.1 GCA_025056095.1 Bacteroidia bacterium | reverse complement strand
GCGCAGCGAAGTACCGAAGCGAAGCGTAGTGCGGAATGCCCCGACCCTTGCGTCAGCAAGGGGCACGCCCAAAAAATAAAATCAAATTCATAAAATCAAGCACGTTTCTTTTTTATTTTAGCTTGAATTTAGTGAAACATTGCTGAAATTTATTTTAGCTTTTTAGGCGCTCTGCACCTTGCAGAACGCCAAATAATAGATTAGCTAAACACAACGAAATGCTACATTACTCCTCCCTCAAAAAGCACAATCAGCTTAAAAATTAGAGGATTTTACAATTTTTTGAGTGTAAATACCCCCTGTATAAGATACAAAACGAAGCAGATAAACCCCGTTTTGCCATCCATATACATCTATTGTATGTCCCTTTTGACCATTTTGTAAAAAAGCTTGGTAAATTAGTTCTCCTAACAAATTGAATACCTGTATAGTGCCATTTTCAGCATGTTTGAGAGAAACGGTTACAATGTCATGAGGGACAGGATTGGGGTATATTTCTAATTCCTGACTTATCAAACCTTCTAATCGTACATTTAACGTATTGCTAATTTTGGTATTACCATCTTTATCTTGGTACAAAATACGATAGTAATGAGGTTCATTGTCATAAATTGTGTGAATATAGGTTTGTGTGTTGTCCATGTGAGCAAGATTTTCCCAGGGCTTACCATTTGCAGAGTGCTGTAAAATAAGATTTTTAACTACTTCATCTTGCGTAATTTGATAGCGTAAAATAACTTGGTTACCTACTAATTCATGCCCTAAAGTAATAGCAGGTAGAGGAAGATTACAGTTTAGTAAAATGTTTCGCCATGCAGCATTTGCAGCATTATTCGGAGCGCCTGGGGTTTCTCCTGCAGGAACTGCTGCGTTAGTATAATTTACAAGATCATTAAAATCATCATTGCTGTTATGCGTAAAAGAATACACTCTACCCGCTGTACAACCTAATGGAGTGCAGTTATCTACTCTTACTCCCGGACCTGCGCCTATGCAATTGCATGTACCATCTCCAAAAGATAAACCGTGAAAATGGGCAAAAGCTGGAGTACGAACCTGCATAACATCCCCATCATTAGCTAAGCCAAGAGGATCCCAAATAGGGGTAGTATAAGTGCAACCCCCATAGCTAGAATTACTAGTATTTGGAATTGATGTACACCTTTCTAGCAACGAACTGGTATTGGACGGTATAATATACACTTTATCATTATTCGAGTCGCTGATATCATCGGGTAAGGTAATAGATATATTTTTGTCTGCAGCATTGTAAATGAGTATGATAGATCCTGTGGGTACACTTGCCCATTGGGGGTCGTTAGTGAAACGAATATGCCCAGGTGCTATGCCCGCGCCTGTAGTGGGTCCCCCACTGTAATCCCCATTATTGTCATCAATTACCCATTGGCGGATATCTACCGTACAAGTTCCAGGTGGAGCTACTACGATAAGTTCTACATATTCGCGAGTACCGCTGTTGCCTTGTGAAACTTCGTTCACAATTAGCCCAGGTCCTTGCGCATGTATTTTAGCACAGAGGAATAAGATACATGAGAAAGTAATTAGATTTTTCATAAGCACGGATATTCACCTTACAAAGGTAAAAAATAAGCCTATTTGCTATGTTATACAAGTATTAAATTTATGTTATCTGTTTTTCTGGGCTTTATATTGGGCTATACCTGCTTTGAGAAATGCAGAAAACTCTTGTACTGTGGTCAAGCCACCGTAAGGAGGCACTAAATCTTTTTGATTATGGTCAATCATAGCATAAAGAGGTTGAGTATTTTGCTTGTAAACTTCCATTTCATAAACGCTCCACTTTTTACCTAGGGTGGTTATGCCTGGTTTTCGTTCATTTTCAGGAAGTTTAGTTTTATCATCTACGTACAAAGAAACAGCCACTACTTGGTTATTCAAAATATCTCTAATTTCGGGGTGTGTCCATACGTTTTCTTCATTTCTACGGCAGTTTGCACAACCGTGTCCCGTAAAGTCAATAAATACAGGTTTATCTTCTTTTTTTGCTACTTCCAAAGCTTCGTCTAAGTCAAAGTAAATGTCAAAACCTGGGGGAGCGTGTAGAATTTTACCATACTTGCGCATTTCTGGAGGTACTCTGCTTTGAGTTTGAGTATGCGAGGTAGCGGTATTTTGTCCCATAACAAAATCTTGTGTAGGTAAGGGCGGTAGAATACCTGAAAGCGGCTTAAGTGGGGCACCCCAAAGCCCAGGAATAAGATAAGCTACAAAACTAAATGTCAATATCGCCAAAATTAACCTGCCCACAGATATTCTTTTGTTATCGTCATCATGGGGAAGCTGAATGTACTTAAGCAGATATAAACCCATGAGCAAAAAGATTCCTATCCATAAAGATAGAAAAACATCCCTATTTAGTAGCCCCCAATGAGAAGGTAAGTCAGCTTGGGATAAAAATTTCAAGCCTAATGCTAACTCCAGAAATCCTAATACTACTTTAACCGAATTTAACCACCCTCCACTTTTAGGTAAAGAATTTAGCCACTGCGGAAACATAGCAAACAAAGTGAAGGGCAGCGCAAATGCCGCAGAAAAAGCAGCCATGCCTACAATCGGTCGTAAAAAGCTGCCTTGTGTAGCTTCCACTAAAAGCGTTCCTACTAAAGGTCCTGTGCAAGAAAATGAAACTACGGTCAAAGTAAAAGCCATGAAAAATATTCCAATCAAACCTGACTTTTCACTTTTTCTATCTAAATAATTCGCAAATCGGGCAGGTAAAGTAATTTCAAAAGCACCAAAAAATGAAAGTGCAAATATCACGCAAAGTAAAAAGAATATAACATTGACCGTAGGACTGGTAGAAAAAGCATTGAGCGCATCGGAACTTTTGAATATCATGGCTGTAATTACTCCAAGCAAAACGTAAATTAAAATGATAGATATACCATACACAACTGCATCTTTTCTTCCTTTCTTTTGAGCGGCTTTTTGCTTGATTTTGTACTCTTCTTCTGCGGCTTTGAGAGTTGCTTCATCTACTTCACCTTTTTCGTATTGTTTCCTAACCTTGTTTAATGCTGCTAATGCTTTACCTGCACCTCCGCTTTTGGTAAAATAACTTACGGTCATAGGTATCATAGGAAATACGCATGGCGTAGCCAAAGCTGCCAATCCTGCTAAAAAGGATACTATCATAAAATACCATAAGCCTACATCTTTGTCCTTTTGGGGATTATTAAAGTTATGGACGGAAACTGCTGCAATCTTAGTTTCGGTAGTATCTTTTGAAATGGCAGTTGTGATTAGTGTATCTTTTTTATCGGATTTAGATATACCTACTGTGTCTATTTTGAGGGCTTTGTTCTCTGCATTAGCTGGGTTAGTTCCCAAAATGAAGGTAAAACTTTGGGTTGTAGGGGCTATACATTGTTTTTCATCACACTGTTGATATTCAATCTCGCCTTTTACCGTTGCTTTATCTTGCAATAGTCTTACTTTTTGCTTAAAAGTTACCTTGTCCACAAAATACAGTAAGGTGGTTTTAAGTACTTCATCTTTTTCTTCAATAGGTTTAGGTTCTTCTACGTTGCCGATCAATTCAAAGGTATTATTTTTTTGAAAAGTGAAGGTAGTTGGAACAGAAAAAGTCTCTTTTTGTGAAAAAATGTGCCAATGCTTATCCATTTGGGCAGTGAATAGTAGAGTTACCACATCTCCTTTTTTAACCGTTTTAGCGTCAGGTTCGGTGGTAAAAGTCCAACGGGTGTGATTTTCTTGGGCTTTGACAAGCGGAATGTAAAAAAGAATTGCAATTAAAATAAAGCGGCATGTAGCAAAAGAAGGTTGCTCAAAGGATTTCATGGGATATAGTTTCAAATTTTGCACAAATTTACAGAGAATTACTCGGATAAGTTTGAGCTTATTGGTAAAATGTAACTTGCATAACAATTTTTATTTTGGGCGTGCCCCTTGCTGAGGCAAGGGTCGGAGCATTCCGCACGTAGCCCGTAGCACGCCGACCTTGTAGGTATACTCGCAGCGTAATGCCCACAAGGATACGCCTAGGTAGAGTGTCAATATATGCTCTGTATCCATTTTTTGTAAAAGTAAAATATGGCTAACACAATAAACAAGAAATATCTGATGATATATTCACATTACAAGGATTGCAAGCTTGCTTACTAGTGTCGCATGCTATTTGAGGGTAATATTAAAAACAAATAACTTAAATCACTGATTATTAAGTTTTTACAATTAAATAAAAAATTTGAAGTAAATATGGTTGTAAAAATTTGGCAGAGTCAATAACAAATCTTATTATTGCGGTGCTTAAAACAAAAACGTATATGAATATGCAGCAAAGTAATAGTGGCAAAAGTCAGCTCGCAGCCCTTATAATATGTATTTTTGCGGGGCCTCTAGGGATACACAGATTTTACCTGGGGTACACTGCTGTGGGAATAATACAACTTTTTACGCTAGGAGGATGTGGTATATGGGTATTGATTGACCTCATTCTCATTGCAACTGGAGACTTGAAGCCAAAAGATGGAGAATATGAAAAAACATTATAGTTGTAACATAAGTGAGACTCACCAAATCATCATCGCTATTGCTGCATAATATATATCATTCTACTTATCTTTTAATTCTGCTTTTAGTACCTATTATTCTTATATCACTTCCGACAGACTTTTTTGACAGTGGGGTAAAGGTCTGTTTGTTTCTCACCTTATTTGACCAAAACTGTCCAGGATGCAGCATGACAAGGGCAATACAGCACCTTATACACCTTGATTTCAAAGAGGCTTATACTTATAACAAGCTATCTTTCATAGTATTTCCTCTTTTGATAATCATTTGGATACAAGAAATTAAGAGAGTCAAAAGAAAAATAAGCTTATTACACAAAAGTCAAAGATAAAACTGTTCCACTGTGGAAGATAAAGTACTCAATTTTTCAATCGCTAATATCTTTAAATTCGCAGCATAATGATTAAAAAAGCCATGCTGCGAAATTTTTTATATATGCCTACTTTTCGCTTTGTACGGCGGGTTATATTTTCTATTGAACTGAACTTGAAATTTATCAAGTTAGAAAACACTTCTAGAATGGATTATTCCTGTCTTTAACCTCGTTTTAATGTTGTATTTGTGGAAAGATAAAAGATCTCTTACTTTTTATCTCAAACATCCTATTGTGATAAGTACCATAGGTTTATTAGTGGCTATGGTACTGTTCTATATTTAATAGTCAAGTGTTTATACATTCGCTTAAAGGTATATTGTTATGGCATTCCCTCTGTGGCTGTACATAGCTAATCTATGCATTAAAGACCCTGATCAAAACAAGTATTTAACCACGTTTTGGATTTTTTACACTGTAATAATACTCTTATTTGCGTTTTTATTGGGTTTTTGCTACTTTGTGCATGATAATTGCATTTTTATTTCATTATCCAAAGAACATTAAACTAACTTTATTCGGTATTACTTTATGTGGCATAATTGCTTGCTTTGTTTATCTTAAAATAAGTGAATACCGAAATAAACACCAAGTTTGGTTAGACCCCAGAGATTATTCTGTATTTGTGCAGATAGAGTCCATTTTTATTTGGAGTAGAAACGAGTCAAATGGAGAGCGTATAAACCGCTGGCAAGCTGCTAAACTCATGTTTGGGGAGAGTAAATGGACAGGAATAGGTATCCAAAGGTATTTCTTTTATAGGGATAAGATTGAGCGAAGTAAAATCGCAGAAACTAACCGTATGAATGATTATATGAACGCTCATAATATACATTGGCACTATAGCGGAACAGGGCATGATGGGTATAATTGCTTTGTTAGGATTTATATTAAGTTGTGTATATCATTTACGCAGGTGGGGATTTTAGGGATTTTAGGGATTTTAATATTTTTACATTATTTATTATTAATTATTAGGAGTTATTGAGGATTTTACCCTGCTAACAGATATTATACCTTGTTTTTGGATATGTGTATGCTGGGGAGTATATAAAACCTTAAAATAGTTTTGTAGGAGATATGTTTTTTTGGGCGTGTCCTTGTGGGCATTTCGCTTGCACTCATGCCCACAAGGTCGGCGTGTTTCGGGCTACGCTATCGCTTCGGTGCTTTGCTTCGCTGCGCACCGTGCTAACGCACGCCCTTCGCATGCCTCACGCAAGAGATCTCTGAAACTATCGTTTCTCTGTATTATTTTATGCAAAGTTTTAGCTTGTAAGTGATTGTACTTCAATCTTAAACAAGGTAAAGACATCATTGCACAGGTCATCTGCGTGAGGGATACGAAGCATGCCGTTAGGCAGTGCGAAGCGTTAGCGTAGCACCGTAGCGAAGCGTAGTGCGTAGTAGCCCGACCCGAGCATTAGCGAGGGGCACGCCCAAAAAAAAATCAATTAAAAAGGAATCTTCTCTATCTTTTTGAGCACCCATTTTTTAATTGGAATTCCATTCTCTCTTATGGTTACCTGTCTGTATCCCAAAGAAATACCAATACACAGATACATATTTACTCAGGATATAACAAGTACTTTTTACGCTTTTGTTGATATTTGTACAACTTATCTTGCCATGAAAAGATAATTTCTTTGGGCTGCTTTTCGGCTATGATATCAGCTTTTATCTTGTCTGTACCACATAGTTTAATAAAAGAAGGTTGAAAAAAATCGGGACGTTTGCCACTATTTTGATAAAACAACCTAAGCAGTTCTAAACTTAATTCAAAACACTCATTTGCTTGGGCAGGGGGCGTGTTTAGGTTGACACCTTTACAAGTCTGTAATTCAAAAGGGGGATGTGTAGCCATACCTTTTATGCTCACAGGAGTAAAATAAACAGTATCTAAATCATACAAGCCACGTAAGTACAACAGCGTTCGGTTGCTTACATAAGGCGCTCCTAAAAATAAAAAAGGCTTGTACGTACCTCTACCTACACTTACATTGACACCTTCAAACCAGCACACATAAGGATACCATCTTGCTGTTTTTAGGTCAGGAATATTCGGAGAGGGCTTTATCCACTTTAAGCCTGTTTCTTCCCAAGGCATGGAATGATGCCATTTTTTCATTAAAATTAACTTCAATTTACATTGTAGTCCATTTTTTAACCACCTCTCTCCATTAACCATATTTGCATATTCTGCCACAGTTAAGCCGTGTAAAATGGGAATTTCATGCTTTCCGACAAAAGAACTGAACTCTCTTTCCAATACAGGACCTGCTACAATATCCCCATTAGGATTAGGTCTGTCCAATACCCAAACTTCTTTATCTTGCTCTGCTGCAGCTTCCATAACCAAGCTTAAAGTAGAAATGTAAGTGTAAAACCGCGCACCTATATCTTGAATGTCAAACAAAATCACATCAATGTTGGCAAGCATTTCGGGAGTAGGTTTTAAAATTTTTCCAAATAGAGAATAAATAATAATTCCTGTTTTAGCGTCTATGCCATCTTTAATTTGTGCTCCTGCATCAGCATCTCCCCTAAATCCATGTTCAGGAGCAAAAATAGCTGTTACTTGGCAACCTACTTTGAGTAAGGTATCTACTAAATGCGTATTTCCTACCACAGAAGTTTGATTGACCACTAAGCCCAGCTTTTTACCTTTCAAATCCTCCAAGTGTTCTCTTAATAAAATAGATGCACCAATTTCTACACCTTGACTAAATGCCAAGCCTCTTAATATCACTATCAAAAGTAAGATATTCTTCACTTTACAAAACTATGAAAAACTGTCCGATGCAAAACTATCCCTAAAAGCAAGAGAGTTGTTAAAAATTTTAGTAAAACTTTGACCTGAAATTCGTTTTGAATAAAGCGTATATTTGCAAGCATGTTTAGCCATTTTATTGAGGAACTTACTTGGCGGGGGCTTATTCACGATAAGGTAGAGGGCGTACATGAACATTTATCTAATCAAATGGTTACGGGATATATTGGTTTTGATCCCACAGCAGTTAGTTTGCATGTAGGTTCGCTTTTGCCCATTATGGTATTAGTACGTTTTCAGCGAGCTGGGCACAAGCCGATTGTTATCATAGGGGGAGGTACAGGAATGATTGGCGACCCAAGCGGAAAATCCACAGAAAGGCAACTTTTAGACCCAAACACGCTTGAAAAAAACGTTCAGGGGCTACAAAAACAGCTTGCTCAATATCTTGACTTTGAAAACGGTAAAAATAAAGCAGAATTGCTCAATAATGTGGATTGGTTAGGAAAAATGTCTATGATTGAATTTTTGAGAGATGTAGGTAAGTTTTTTAGAGTTAACGTTATGCTGACTAAGGATAGTGTAAAAAAGCGTATAGAATCAGAAACGGGAATTAGTTATACTGAATTCAGCTACCAATTGCTACAAGCTTACGATTTTGAATATCTGTATCGTACTAAAAACTGCACTTTACAAATGGGGGCAAGCGACCAATGGGGCAATATAACCGCAGGGATAGACTATATTCATTACAAATATGGGCATTCTGCCAAAGTTTTTGGGCTTACTTTTCCTCTTGTAACTAAATCCGATGGTACCAAATTCGGCAAATCAGAAAAAGGAAATATTTGGCTTGATGCTACTTTGACTACACCCTACCAATTTTATCAATTTTGGTTACGCCTTCCTGATGATGTAGCACCAAAATTTCTTCGCTATTACACTTTTTTAGACCAATCCACAATAAACGAACTACAAAACGAGCACAATAAAGCTCCGCATTTGCGGATTATGCAGCATACTTTGGCTGAACAAGTTACAGAATTCGTACACGGTAAAGAAGCACTTAAGCTTGCCCAACGTACTACTCAAGCTTTGTTCAGTAAAAATATTCAAGAAGCTTTTGCAGGACTTTCGGATGAAGAAATTGACCTTGTTTTATCAGGAGCGGACAGTGTAACTATCTCTAAAACGCAGCTTGAAGCAGGAATACCTGTATTAGATGCAATTGTGATGGCAGGACTAAAAGAAAGCAAGGGCGAAGCACGAAAATTGATACAAGGTAATGGTTTTAGCGTCAATAAAGTCAAGTGGAACCAACCTAACGCCGTTTTGACCAAATCGCATTTACTACAAGGTAAGTTTATTTTGCTGCAATCAGGTAAAAGTGATATTGTAGTATTGAAAGTAGAAGAAGGTCAAACTCCTGCTACGTGAAGCAAAGTGCTTACGAATTTCTATTTTGATTTTTAATTTTATATTTTGGGCGTGCCCCTTGCTGACGCAAGGGTCGGGGCATTCCGCACTACGCTTCGCTTCGGTACTTCGCTGCGCTTCGTACTGCCTAACGGCATGCTCCATGCCCCTCACGCAGATGACCTGTGCAGTTATGTCTTTACCTTGTTTAAGCTTGAAGTACAAGTACTTACAAGCTAAAACTTGGTATATGAAACAAAGAAACGATAGTTTCAGAGATCCTTGCGTGAGGCATGCGAAGGGCGTGCGTCAGCACGGTGCGGAGCGAAGCGTAGCACCGAAGCGATAGCGTAGCCCGTAGCACGCCGACCTTGCCCATACAAAGCGCAAGCGAAGTATGGGCAAGGGCACGCCCAAAAAAATATCATATCTCAATTAAACAAAACTACTTTTTTGCTACCTTTGTCCAAAAACTCTTTGTCCCCTGCAAAATGAAAGATAATTTTGCTCACCTATCCCAAAATAAAATTCTACTCTTAGTTTTTGCAAGCATACAAACTACTTATGTTATATTGAGCATACACTTTCCTTTCTTCTGGGACGCAACGTATCATTCACAAGTAGCCCTGCACATTTATGAACAAAATTTTTTGACGATATTCCCCGAACCTAATACCGATGCGGGTCATCCTACACTTTTTAATCTTTACCTCGCCTTTGGATGGCGCATTTTGGGTAAATCCATAGAGGTAAGTCATCTACTGCAACTACCGTTCGCATGGCTGTATGTGTATTTTACCTATCAATTGATAAAAAAATACGTGCCCTTAACTTGGCAATGGGTAGCAATTTTACTACTGTGCCTAGAAGCTACACTTACTGCACAAATCATGAGCTTAAATGTAGATATTCCTTTACTTAGCGGTTTTTTTATGGCACTTTATGGGATAGATAGACAAAAAAACAAATGGATTATCATAGGCACAACTTTTTTGAGCCTTTTGTCTATTCGAGGTTGGATTATGAGCTTTGCACTCTTTGCCATAGACCTGCATTACAATCAGTGGAATATAAAAAAATACTACCTATACTTGAAAAGATACTTTTTATTTGGTTTTTGCATAGTGATATGGTTAATAGCTCATAAAATTTATACAAAAAATTGGTTTGCTTCGCCTATTTATCAGTCTAATTTTTGTTTTGTTGTAATTCCTAAAAATATAGTTGTATTTTTCTTTCGGTTGTTGGATGTAGGCAGATTGGTCCTATGGCTCGTTGTGCTATGGCTTATTTTCAAAGAGCGAAACCGCATTTTACGGATCTTCAATTTTGAACATTTTTTACTTTATAGTGCAGTTATTACTTTGATAACTTTCTTTATTTGCTTTGTACCTGTAACTAATCCTATCGGTCATAGGTACTTTATGGTTGTATACGTGTTGGTTATTATTTGGGCTGTACAAATGAGTAGTAAATATTTCAAAAAATGGCACTTAGCACCCATAGGAATTTGCTTTGTTATAGGACATATTTGGATTTATCCTGCACCGATTGCAAACGGCTGGGATGCTTCGCTAGCCCATATAAGTTATTTTTCTTTGAAAAAGAAAATTTGGGATTATATGCAGTTGCAAGGTATACCTTTCAATCAAGTTTACACTTACCCACCTCTGCATAAGTCTGCTTACATCACGGATTTAGACACTCATAAAACCGAAAATTTACCTTTGCTAAATAAAGAAAACTTTGAGAAAGCCCACTTCATCTTGTATAGCAATATTTCAAACCATTTTAACCGCCCAGAGTTAGAAAAAATAAAAACCCAATATATACGCTTGTACGAAGTCAAAAAAGGCTTAGTAGAATGTGCTATTTACCAAAAGAATAAAAATTTTTATCAGAAGTAGGAATGCAGTGGATTACATTTCAGGTAATTCATCAAGGGGTTCAATAGCACCGAAGCCTATTCCTGTACTGTTTCCTATTCCGACATTCCAAGCAAATTCAATCTGCTCTGGGGTACCTTCTACTTTAACGGGACATTGATTGACCTTAATTTGTATGTTTTTATGAGTCACTAAGCGTGTTTTTGCACTTGGATAATCTTTTACAAAACTTACTTTTACTTCTGGATCTAGACCTGCTTTTTTTAGCTTATTTTGTAATGTTTCTGTTAGAAACGTATCGGATTCAGGGTTGTCATAAGTAAAGTAGACGGTTTTGTTATTTATGTACCGTTTGACTAATATCGGTGAAATTGTCCTAAAAATTTGGCTTGTTCCGAATTGAGGGGGCTCTTCTACCCATACTTGCTTAGCCTTCATACCATAAAATCCGTAGTGGTCGTTAAAAATACCTACCATGATACGATTGATTATATCACTTTCCCAAGCACTAATGACCCACTTAGCGCCTTCGGGAAAATCTAAATAGGACTTTTCAAGGTTGTATTCCACCTTTTTTATGACTTTTACTTTACCTTGCAGCCAAGAAAAAGAATAAAGCGCTAATTTTTCACCATGTTTTTCGTTATTACCCCCTAACCATTGATGAAAACGGCGTATTAAAAGGTCTATGTAATTAAAGTCTACGGGCTGCTTGTTAGGAGAAAACTGGATGCTAATTCTCATAAACAGATTTTAGTGCGTAAATTTAGTTAATTTTTGCCAACTTGAACGCCTATTTTAGTTGATAAACCTTCTCTTTGTGAGAAAGCACATGATATCGTTCTGCGGCTTTACACCACATAATTGTTTCTTTTGAACCTATAACTAAATAGCTTCTCGGTTTTGTGCAATTAGCTAGTTTTTCAACTACTTGGTTTTGTAGTTTCTGGTTAAAGTAGATAAGTACATTTCTACAAAACACGATATCGTACTGCTGATTATGTTCATCTCTGACAAGGTCAAATTTTTCATATACTACATTTTTGAGTAAGCTTTTATAGAAAAAGAATTTGTCACTGTGCTTGACACAATACTTTTCAATAGGATAAAGGGGCTGGTAAGCGTTGTAATTTTCCATGAATAAGTCCCAATTACGTATGTGATATTCTGCTTTTCTCGCTTGTTCTAAAACTTTTTCATTGATGTCGGTAGCCCAAAAGTAAGATTTTTCTAGGACATTAGCTTCGGAAAGCAGGATAATCATGCTAAGCACCTCTTCTCCCGTGGAACAGGCTGTGTGCCATACATCAATGCGAGGTTTATGAATAAGATTAGGTAGTACTTGGCTGCGAATAAACTGCCAAGTGCTAGGATCGCGAAAAAACTCTGTGGTATTTACAGTAATCTGGCATACTACTTCTTTGATATCTAATTTTTTATTTTGTATTTGCTCTAACAATTTTTCTATACTTGTCAATTGATATAGACTTAAAATTCTTATCAACCTGCGTTTGAGAGAAGACAAAGCATAATTTTCAAAGTCATATCCGTAATTTTGTTTGACTTGATGTGCAAAATATTTTACCTCACTTTCTGGTAAATCTTCTATCATACTCACTTTTATGAATGCTTTTGGATCAATGAAATAAGTGTAGGAATAATTTTTTCAGGTGGTAGAACATATTGTATAGGTACATTTTCAATAGCCGATTGAGTCATTGTTTGTACAGTGCAAGTGGCGGGGTCTTGGACAATAGTTATGCCCCCTTGTTGGTGAATAGCCTGCATTCCTTCGGTGCCGTCTGTGTTTGCGCCTGAGAGTAAAATTCCAATCGTTTTATCTCCAAAAACTAGAGCTGTACTGATGAATAATACATCAATTGAAGGGCGAGAATACCGAACTGATTCTGCTACACTGTATGCAAAAGTATAATCATAATCTACTAAAAGATGGTAGTTCGCAGGAGCAAGATAAATAGAATTCGGTTTAATTTTATCTTTGTCTTGAGGTTCTATCACAGGAATATTAGTTTTTAAGTTTAGTGCTTCCACAAAACCATGCCGTATATTTTTGAGTCTATGCATACAAAAAACAATCGGAATAGGAAAGTTTTTAGGTATTTGTGTAAGCAGTATGTTGCTTACAGGAAAACTACCTGCAGAACCACCTATTACAATTATTCGGTCTATATTCATATTTTATCTTCTTATTTCTTTCTATAAATTTTATCCTCAAAAGAAAGCGCCTCAAACTTGTTGCAAATGAGATACCTATCCAAATTTTCTATGTAACCTAAAATTAGCAAGCCACCTTTTTTAAGTTTTTCGGTAAGTTCAGTTAGATGTTTATTTCCCGTTTCAATGTCCCAATAAATCAATTGATTTCTGTACCAAATAATATCATATTCTGCAAGATCGGCAAAATAAAATGTTTGTAAATCTTGTAAGTAAAAACTTACTTTTTGTTTTAGATAGCTTTTTACAGTGGCTACATTGTCTGTAATATCAAAATAATCCGTCAGAGGAGCATGGGAGATTTTAGATTCTTGATAAAGTTTTGTAGCATTTTGAACGCTCTTTAGTGTATAAGAGCCTCTTTGAGCTTGCGCAAGAATATTTTGGCATACTTCCGTAGCCGTTATCATCACTTTGCCTATTAAATTGACTTCATGCAGAAATATAAGTAAAGAATATAGCTCTTCACCACTTGAAATGTGCGGATAAAAAATATATATTTGATTTTGTGTTTCATAGATTTTAAGGTGATTTTTAAGCTGAAGCCACAAAGAACTATCTCTAAAAAATTCCGTTTGGCTAACACAAATCATTTCCTTGCAGTTGTATGCTAAGTCAGGGTTGTTTTTCAAAAGCTGAAAGAAGTCTTTGACGTTGTTGAGTTTGTAATGATGGATTATTTTTTGTAGCAAAATAGACAAATGAATGGTTCTTAAACCTTGAAGTGATATTTGATACTCAAAAAGGATGTCTAAAAAGTTTTTTACATCATCAGTAGAAACTTGAAGGTATTTCATGCTATCGGCAAATATAAGGTAAAAGTTTTGATACTAATGTTTTTTTTGCAATTTAGCGTATCAATTGGCACTACTCATGAATTACCTGCGCAAAAAAAGTGTGAGTTCTTTGCAAGAGACTAAAGAAAGCAAAGGATTAGCAAAGCACCTTACAGTTATAGATATCACTGCTTTTGGAATTGCAGCTATTATAGGTGCAGGGATTTTTAGCACTATTGGTAAAGCTAGTGCAGATGGGGGTCCTGCAATAACCTTGCTATTTGTTTTTACAGCAATAGCATGTAGTTTTTCTGCTTTTTGTTATGCAGAATTTGCTTCTATAGTGCCTGTTTCAGGCAGTGCATATACGTATGCATACGTAGCATTTGGAGAAATTATAGCTTGGATTATTGGCTGGGACCTAATCATGGAGTATGCAATTGGAAACATTGTAGTGGCTGTTTCATGGTCAGAATACTTTGTTTCTTTGTGGAACAATCTTTCGGATAATGTATTTCACTGGGGCTACTTTCCTAAATGGCTATGTACAGATTATTACACAGGATTGAAAAATGGAGTAGATAAAATAGCCCCTACCATAGCAGGATTTCCTATTATGTTTAACTTGCCTGCATCTCTCATCACACTTGGAATTACATGGCTAACTTATAAAGGTATCAAAGAAAGTCGAACAGGCAGCAATATTTTTGTGATAATTAAATTAGCTGTAATTTTTATGGTGATTGTGCTGGGAAGTTTTTATGTAAAACCTGAAAATTGGGTACCTTTCCTCCCTGAGGGTATGTCAGGAGTACTCAAAGGAATATCAGCTATTTTCTTTGCATACATTGGTTTTGATGCTATTTCAACTACTGCAGAAGAATGCAAAAACCCTCAAAAGGACTTACCCAAAGGTATTATTTTTTCTTTGATAATATGCACAATTTTGTATGTGCTTATAACTTTAGTTATTACGGGAATGGTTAACTACAAAGAGCTGCGTGTAGCTGACCCTTTAGCTTATGTGTTTGAAAAAATTCATGCTCCTGCTTGGATCTCCATGGTTATCAGCATTAGTGCCGTAGTAGCTATGGCATCAGTGTTATTAGTTTTTCAGCTAGGACAGCCAAGAATATGGCTAGCCATGAGTAGAGATGGATTACTTCCAAAAGCTTTTGGAAAAATTCATCCAAAGTATCAAACCCCAAGTTTTTCCACTATTTTGACAGGCTTAATTGTAGGAGTTCCATCTACACTATTTATAGATGCTAATTTAATAACAGACCTAACCAGCATAGGAACTTTGTTTGCTTTTGTTTTAGTTAGTGGCGGCGTAGCCGTACTGCAAGTTGCACAACCTGATTTAGAACGAAAGTTCAAAGTACCTTTTGTGCCTGCCAAATACTCTTTACCTATTATCTCACTTTTGATTGTATTTATCATCATTATATTCAGCAGTGAAGATGTCTACACCATTCTAAAAAACATTTTTATTAACGAAAATGGAGGTATTGTTATAGGTAGAGTAGTTTTTGTTGTGTTGTGGTTAGTTTTAATTGGGCTCTCTTTCAAATTTAATTTCAGTTTAATTCCCTTGTTAGGTGTACTTACCTCAGCCTTTATGATGTTAGAACTGAGTGCTACTACTTGGTATGGATTTTTTATATGGTTATTGATTGGGATGATAATTTACTTTGGATACAGTGCAAAAAATAGCAAACTAAATACACAAAATACAAAAAATTAAGGACTATATGTTTTTCTGTGTATTTTTACAGCCAAGATGACACCTATAAAAATTCCTTTTAATAAACCCTATTTGTGCGGAAATGAACTCAAATATATAGAGCAAGCCGTTCAATCAGGCAAAATATCAGGCGATGGAATGTTTACTAAAAAATGCCATGAGTGGTTCGAACAAAAATATCACTTCAAAAAATGTTTTCTCACTACTTCATGTACAGATGCACTAGAAATGGCGGCTATTTTAATAGACATTCAGCCAGGTGATGAAGTGATTATGCCCAGCTATACTTTTGTTAGCACGGCAAACGCATTTGTATTACGTGGGGCTAAAATTATTTTTGTAGACAGTAGCCCCAATGAACCTAATATGGACATATCTCAAATAGAACCGCTAATTACTTCTAAAACCAAAGCTATTGTAGTAGTACATTATGCAGGTGTAGCTTGTGATATGGACCCAGTTTTACAACTTGCCAGTAAGTATAATTTGTATGTTGTGGAAGATGCTGCACAAGCTATAGACAGTTACTATAAAGGAAAGCCATTGGGCAGCATTGGGCATTTGGCTGCTTTTTCCTTTCATGAGACTAAGAATATCATTTCAGGAGAAGGTGGAATGTTAGTAGTCAATGAAGATAAATTTGTTAAACGGGCAGAAATTATCCGTGAAAAAGGCACTAATCGCTCACAATTTTTTAGGGGTGAGGTAGATAAGTACGGTTGGGTAGATATAGGTTCATCTTTTTTACCTTCTGATATTATTGCCGCTTTTTTATATGCACAGTTAGAACATATTGAACCCATTCAAAAACAAAGAAAACATATATGGGAAACCTATTACGCAGACTTAAAGCCCCTTTCAGAAAAAGGATACTTTGCTTTACCTTATATTCCTGACTATGCAACAAATAACTATCACATGTTTTATATTTTATGCCGAAATCTTGAAGAACGAACTGCCTTAACGAATTATCTTAAAGGTAAGGGTATTCTAGCTGTGTTTCATTACTTACCTTTGGAGCAATCTGTTTATTACAGAAGTAAGCATGATGGCAGAATTTTACCTCATTCAAGCCGCTATGCAGATACTTTATTACGACTACCCTTGTACTATGAGCTAAATGATACAGACTTAAAATTCGTTATTGATAGCATTAAAGAATTTTTTAATGCACTGTAAATATGAATACTGAAAAACCATTGCTTTCTGTTGTAAGTCCTGTCTACAAAGCTGAAAAGATACTACCTAAACTAGTACAGCGCATAGAAAATGCAATTTTACCAATCACTCATCAGTTTGAGATTATTTTAGTGGTAGATGCTTCCCCAGATAATTCTTGGCAGGTTATTCAGGAAATAGCCCAGAAAAATGCACGTGTAAAAGGTATTTTGTTCAGTCGTAATTTTGGACAACACAGAGCGATTACTGCAGGATTAGATTATGCCCAAGGAGAGTGGATTGTAGTTATGGATTGTGATTTACAAGACCAGCCCGAAGAAATTCCACGTTTATATCAAAAAGCACTAGAAGGATATGAGGTGGTTTTAGCACGCAGACACAATAGACAAGATAATTTTTTTAAGCGTAGCTTTTCAAAGCTCTTCTACAAAACTTTATCCTTTCTCACAGGAATAAAACATGATCCTACTGTGGCTAATTTTGGAATTTATCACAAAAGAATAATTGAAGTAGTAAAAAGTATGCGAGAACACATTCGTTTTTTTCCTGTCATGATTTATTGGGCAGGATTTAGACAAACTAAAATAGACGTAGAGCATGCCCCCAGAGAGGAAGGTAAAAGTTCGTATTCCTTCAAAAAATTACTCAAACTAGCTGTAGATATTATCTTAGCTTATTCAGAAAAACCCCTAACAATCATCATCAGAATTGGATTGAGTATTTCTGCCATAGCATTTCTATTTGGGATAATTACATTAGTTCGCTACCTGCTAGGAAAAATTATTGTGCCGGGCTACACCAGCTTGATTATTTCTATATGGTTTTTTTCAGGACTAATTATTGCAGTTTTGGGAGTAGTAGGTTTGTACGTAGGTAAAACCTTTGAGGGAGTAAAACAAAGACCCCTGTATATTATTCAGGACACAACCTATACACAAGAAAAACGATAAGCAATGGATGTTATTAACTTTTTATCTTGGGATAGTGAATTTTTTGGATATAAAGTCGGTCAAATTATATTGCATACAGAAAGCATATTTTCTGAAAAATGGATAGAACATGCCCGCAAAGAAGGATACAAGCTATTATACATACGTTGTGTGCCCGAACATCCGCAAGAAAAGAAAATTGAAGGTATGGGTGGTATTTTAGTAGATGAAAAAGTTACCTTTTGTCAGCGTATTCCTCAATCTCCTTTTGAATATACTTCCTCTATAAAGTTGTATCAAGAAAAGACCCCTACTCCTCAAATTTTACAATTAGCTTTAGACAGCGGTATTTATTCCCGATTTAAAATAGACAAAAATTTTAAAAACAATGAATTTCAACGTTTATATGAAGTTTGGATTAAAAACTCTACCGAGGGAAAAATTGCTAAACATGTCATAATTTACCAAAAGGGAAATGAAACCGTAGGTTTGCTTACTTTGGGCGAGAAAAATAATCGTGCAGACATAGGCATATTAGCAGTTAATCCACAGCACAGAAGAGAAGGAGTAGGAAAACAATTAGTCCAAAAGGCATTTGAATTAAGCTTACAGATGGGGCATACCTACATTCAAGTAGTAACTCAAAAAGCTAATCAAAATGCATGTAAATTTTATGAAAAAGTAGGTTTTTCTGTCGATACAATTGAACACATTTACCATTTATGGCTATAACTTTAATTTTATTTGGCAGTAATCAATCTAAAACAGGAAGAGAAACATTGAGAATAGGTTTTTGATAAATTAAGTTTTCTATATCTGAAATTTCTTTTGGAACTGTACTGCTCAAATTTTGATGTCCAGCATCAGAAATAATAACCGTATCCGATATCTTTATTCCTGTATTCCACCACTTCACATCACAGTCTGATTTAGCAGGAATGCTGACCGCAATACTTACAGTAACAGCTTGCCTATTTTTGAAGTTAGTGTACAAACCTGATTCGGGATAACTTATTCCAATATATTGACAGACTTCCTCTTGTACATACTTTCGTAAGTCCTCCGCTTTTTTGATAATACCTAAACTCAAAAATTCATTTTTAAGCACTTGCATAGCTGCTTCGTAAGGGGCATTAAACTTTTCGTTAGCGGTGCATTTTTCCAAAGCTGCTTGATGTGCTTTGTACACAGCTTGATACAATTTTTTTTGATTGTCTGTAAATTTCAAATTACTTGGCACAGTTCTTACCACTAGACCTTGCCAACCTGCATAATTGACGCATACATTTAACTTCACCCATTCATTTTCTCGTATTTTTCTGTGATTTTCAATGTAATGAGGTATAACACTACATTCTCCTGATGCCACTTGAACAGGGTAGCCCAACCTTGCTCCATACTTTTGAGTATAGAAGTGGGCAATACTAGCTATTTCATGTTCCCATACATTTGGGCGAAGACTTTTGAGCATATCATTGAGACATATATTTGCAATTTGTGTAGCCCTTTTAATCAAAAAAAGCTCATCATCATCTTTATTTTGATGCAAAAGGCTCATAAAATCAGACAGAGAATAGACATCAGTGTTGTATTGGATAATTCTTTTCTGTAGCCCCTCCCATTCTGCTGCTGTTTTAGCTTGTAGAGATAAAAGTAAAAGTTCATTTTCTCTCAAATGCGGATAATAAGATAGTGCTGCTATCAATTCATGTTTTATATTTTGAGTAAAGTACTCAAAATTAGCATCTTGCATTTGAGTTAAGAAACGTTTGAGAATGGGATCAAAATTTACTTCCATTCCACAACGCTTTTTTATTTCTTGGGCAATTGGGGAAGTAGCGTGCTGCGGATTGAGCAAAATTTTTTGATACTTCTTACCTTCAAAATCACTTTTGAGCAAAGTAGAATGAAAAAAAACAGGTTTTATGCCACTAAATTTTTCTATCCACTCAATAGGTAAATCATAAGATAAGCCAGCCTGTTGGGAGGAGTTTCGTTCAGCGATAAACAAAAATTCAGTTTGAGTAGTTTGTTCAAAAGTTTGTGGTTCTTTGAATATAAAAAGAGTAGCGTTTTCTGCTTTATAACCTGTGAGATAGAAAAAATCAGGATCTTCAGAAAAAAAAATGGCAACACTCTTTTCAGGTAGTAATTGCCATAATTGGTTTCTCTTTTGCTTAAAAAAACGTGCTTCAGGCTTGTTCCACAGTTCAGACGAAGTGTGGACAGGCTGCGACAATAACGGTTTTTTAAATATAAAGATTAACAGTACAGCAAACGCGTACCTACAATACAGGTACATTAAACCAGCTCGTAGCCCTGTTTTTTAAGCTCTTTTAATACTTCGCTAATACCTTTTTTAGAGATAGTTTTGATAGCTCTTGCGGTAAGGCGAAGCGTAATCCATTCTCCTGTTTCAGGAATGTAGAATTTTTTTCTTTGTAGGTTAATATCAAATCTGCGTTTAGTTCTGTTGTTAGCATGCGAAACGTTATTACCTACACGAGGTTTTTTACCTGTAACGATACATTCTCTTGCCATACGACTGCAAAAGTAATACTTTTTTTCAAAATACAAGTCTTTCGGATGGTTAATTTGCAAAATCCAAATACCAAGCATATATTTGCAGTCCTTATTTTATTGGCTTATGGACCTCATCAAATTAGTAGAGAGTGAATATCTCAGAAAAGACATTCCCGCCTTTAAAGCAGGAGATACGATAAGAGTACACATTAAAATAAAAGAAGGATCCAAAGAACGTATACAACAATTTCAAGGAATTGTGATAGCACGCAGAGGTATAGGAACAGGCGCTACTTTTACAGTTAGAAAAATTTCAAACGGTGTAGGTGTAGAGCGTGTTTTTCCTTTGCATTGCCCGAGTATTGAAAAAATAGAGTTTGTGCGTGCAGGTTCAGTTCGCAGAGCTAAGCTGTACTACTTGCGTAAATTGCAAGGTAAAGCGGCTCGTATCAAAGAGGATAGAACAAAAACAGAGGAGCTTAGTCCTGCAAGCATGTAATTTTCATTTTTTATCAAAACGGTGAAAAACCTTACTTGAATGTAGTAAGGTTTTTTATTTTAATTATTTTTTTGGGCGTGCCCTTGCCCACACTTCGCTGCGCTTGTGTGGTCAAGGTCGGCGTGCTACGGGCTACGCTATCGCTTCGGTGCTTCGCTTCGCTGCGCACCGTGCTGACGCACGCCCTCCGCATGCCTCACGCAGAAAAATTTTTATAGAGCAAGATTATGAAAATTCTTGGGCGCCCCGCTTCGCGGGGCGCCCAAGATAAAAACTTTCTCCCTTACTTACTCTAACCTAATCCCTTACCCTCTAAACTTCAACAAAATAATTGCTATTTCTTAATGAATTTCTGTACAGAATTACCTAATTTAAGCCAATACATGCCCGATGGCATATTTCTAATATCCACAGGATGAGAAGTTTCTCTGCGAATAAGTTTACCTACCACATCATAAATCTCAATCGGATTTCGCTCACTAATGGGCATGATACTTTGTACTAAAATATAATCTGAACTAGGGTTGGGATAAATAGTGATACTTTTTTGACTGCTATGTTCATCATCTTGTATTTTAGTCAAATGACATAAGCCTGACCTGCAATAGTTAGTTACCACATTCCAAACCATATTTTGTACATAAGTAGCAAATGCAGGAGGAACAGTAATGCTTGGTAAAAGAGAGTTACTTAGACCCACAGGATTGGCGTTGAAAATGCATGCATAGTGTATCATACAAACCATATAAGCCCCATAGTCGTTTAGATGAACCCCATCAGTAAAAATGTAGCTAGGACTACTTACCCCAGGAACTAAATTTGCTTGAATATCATCGTAGAACCTTGCCATCATCCGATTACCAGGTATGATATACACATAAGGACACCCTGAAATTCTGTTGGCATTAGCATAGTCTTGCATAGCTTGCCATCCAAGCTCAAGACTGTCTAAAAGTTGTCTCCATCCTGAGTAAGTAGTAGGATTTTCAGGAACTCCATAACCTGACAAAAAATAAGGTGATCCATCTAAACCTCCCCAATTTGTCCATAAAAGTGTGGGTGCCCCCGTACCTCCTTTTCCATATTGCCAAGAATTATTGACAAAATAGGTTAAATGCTCCCTAGATTGGTTAGCATTGAGATTAAGCGGACCTTCCATGTTTTCAGTAATCACTAACAAGTCCCATAAATGTATGTCATCTTTTGGGCGCATATTTGCTTCATAGCAATGAACTAATGGGTCCATACCACACCAAGCTAAGGTAGTATCCCAATGGAATTTAATCCACGCTCCAGGTAAAGTAGCTCTACCGACAAAAAGTCCCCATGACATCCACGCAGGAACAGAGTTTAAACTACCGACTAAGCCATTGTACTGCCCAGGCCAAGGGTTAAATAGAGGATCTGTCAAACTATGCCCACAATGCAGTTGCTTAATATTGAAAGGATAAGCAGGTTTAGGTGGAACCGATTGTGCTATAACGTAATCTAAAAAACACGTTACAAGAGCAAGTAATAGGAAAATGAAACGTACTGCTTTTTTCATAAGAAAAACTCACAACTATACAAAAATATAAAAAATAACAATTCATGGGAAAAAGAGATAAATATGTAAATTTGCAAATATGAGACTTGTCTTTAACAATTGGCTAAGTGTTCTAGTTTTTTCTATTTGCATTACGTTTGTATCCTGTAAGGATAAAAATCAAAATACCAGCGGAGGTCAGCCAATTATTAACTTTATCACAAAGGAATTTGATTTTGGCACTATTAGCGAAGGAGAAAAAGTGCAGTATAGTTTCAAATTTGTAAATGCAGGCAACGGTGACTTGATTATCAAGAGTGCAGAAGCTTCTTGCGGCTGTACTGTACCTAAATTCTCTGATAAACCTGTACGCCCTGGCGAACAAGGTGAAATTATAGTAGAATTCAATTCAGAAGGTAAACCAGGAGCCGCAGCTAAAACAGTTACCGTTCGTTCTAACACAAATCCTGAAATCACTATCTTAACTATAAAAGGTGAAGTTATTCCTAAACCTAAAAAGTAGTGTATGCAAATTACCCCTTCACCTTATGAAAAATTAACCATAGAAACTCCTGAAAACATTCAATTAGAGTATGAGTTAGCTGCACCAGGTTCGCGATTTATGGCTTACATGATAGACTTTTTCATTTTGAACATTAGTCTAGGAGTACTATACTTTGTTCTTTTTTATGTTCTTATATATATAACTCATGAAACTGCCCGTGATATAGTTTTATACATTATTTTTTGTATTTATGGGGCTTTTTACTTGCTTAGTGGATACTTTATTCTCTTTGAAACACTATGGTCAGGACAAACTCCCGGAAAAAGGTACGTAGGTATCCGAGTTATACAGGATAACGGTTTGCCTGTAACTTTTACACAAATTGTTTTTAGAAATGTGGCTCGGTTAATAGACTGTAGTTTTCCTATTCAATATGGAATAGGAATAGCTTACATGCTTTCAGATCGCCATACTCGGCGCGTAGGCGATGTAGCAGCAAATACATTAGTAGTAAAAGATAAAAAACCTATCACATTATCCCAAGTTCTTGCACCACAGCCCATACTTAACCCTAATTTTGATGTTACACAGTTTTATGCTACCCTACCTTTTGACTATAAACAAATTACTACAACTGAACTAGCTATGATGCAAGAATTTTGGGAGATTAAAAATAAAATTTCTCAATCTCGAGCTTTAGACTTGGTTCAAATGCTGGTAAAGCCTATTCTCAAACGCCTTTCTATAGATACTTTACCACAATACAACTTTTATCAAATAGATCCAGAAACAAAAATGAATGGATACTATCTTTTTATTCGCGACGTCCTACGCGCCTATAAATATGAGGATTTATCTCCATACAAAAACAAGAAAAACTCAAAAATAAAATAAAGGATAAAGAGATAAAAAAGGAAAGTTAGAATTTCAAGATTTCGGATAATTTCCACTCTAAAAATATAAGTTCGTATGAAAGAGTCTCTTCAATCTAATCTTGTTCAAGCATGTAGATTTGTTCAGCTGCTGCTTATTTCAAAGATTCAGATTTTGGGGAAGTTAAGGGAGTTTAACAGGAATATAGCAATTCTTTTTCAGTATCAAAAGCTAATCACATGAGCAGTAGTATAAAAAAGTACCTCCATGCAGTTAGATGGTCTAATTGAAAAAGTGGTAGTCCTGAAATACTAAGAGTAAATAAAGTCTAACATTATTTGACTACTTGAATAAAAGTTCTTACTTTTGCAGCTCATTTTTGAAAAGCCATGAAAAAAGACATTCATCCTGACTATCATTTTGTTGTATTTTGGGACATGTCCAGCGATTATAAGTTCCTAACCCGATCTACAGCTACATCTCGAGAAACTATTGTTTGGGAAGATGGGAACACATACCCTGTTGTTAAAATTGATATTTCATCAAAATCCCATCCATTTTACACAGGAAAAAAGGTAATTGTAGACACTGCAGGTCGTGTAGATAAATTTCTCAAACGTTACAACAAGAAAAAATAAATCTATTGTTGGATTATTCCTTTTAGGAAAGGACAAAATGTTCTTTCCTTTATTTATTTCAAGTTATTATGTTGGTAGATAAAGAGATTCCTTTCACTCCCCTAGAAAAGTTAGGTGAGTTTGGCTTAATAGAGCGTATTGCTAAAAACTTTTTGCCGAAATATACAAATACCATCAAGGGGATTGGCGATGATGCAGCTGTATTAGCCTGTGATGAACAGTTTTACTATTTGGTTAGTACAGACATGCTTATAGAAGGGGTTCACTTTGACCTTTCTTATACTCCCTTGAAGCATTTAGGTTGGAAAGCTGTTGTAGTAAATTTATCTGATATTTATGCTATGAATGGCATTCCTACGGCAGTTACTATTGGTTTAGGTGTAAATAACCGTTTTAGTGTGGAAGCGATTGATGAGTTTTATACAGGGGTAGAATTTGCTTGCCGTACTTTTGCGGTAGATTTAGTAGGCGGAGATACTACTACTACTCGCAACAGCATGTGTATCAGTGTAACAGCAATAGGTAAAGTTGAAAAAAATCAAATAGTGTATAGAAATGGAGCACAAAAAAATGATTTAATCTGCGTTACAGGAGATTTAGGGGCAGCGTATGCAGGTCTTAGAATTTTAGAAAGAGAAAAGCAAGTATTTTTAGAAAATCCAAACATACAGCCTGATTTAGCAGAGTATGACTACGTGGTAGGTAGGCAGCTCAAGCCTCACGCTCAAGTAGAACTAATTTCTTGGTTTAGACAAAATAGCTTCAAACCTACTTCTATGATAGATATTAGTGATGGTCTAGCTTCTGAGATTTTGCATATTTGCCAACAAAGTAAAGTTGGTGCTCGCATTATGGAAGATAAAATTCCTATTGACATTCAAACTCAAAAGGTAGCTATGGAGTTTAAGATAGATACAGTTACATTTGCATTCAATGGGGGCGAGGACTACGAAATGCTATTTACTGCACCTGTAACAGCACATGATATAGTCAAAAAAATTCCGAATGTGTCTATTATTGGTTATATTACAGATTCTTCAGAAGGAGTGAATTTGCTTAGCAAACAGGGTTCATTAGTACCTATTCAAGCACAAGGGTGGAAGCACTTTTGATTCATTCAGATACAATAAGGATCTTTTTTTCTTTAGTGTGAAAATAAGCCAACCTGCCATCCTTTAAAAGTTTAGTTTTTAGCATACTTTTATCTGTATAGTTTTTGGTAAAATTATTCCATTTTTCGCGTTCAAAAGCGTACCAAGTCCCTTTGTGATAAATCAGTTTTACATTACGGGGCGCATTATTAGGTCTGTTGTATAATTTATTCTCTGTCAAAGAAAAAAATATGGCATTAGGCTGGTTGGGGCAACGAGTTTTATCTGAAGCTACGATAATAGCAGCTTCTATAGGTAAGTCAAGCTCTTCTTTTAATCTCGCACAGTATTTATCTACAGGACTGAACCATAAAATAACATTTTTATCAAATTCTCTTGCAGAGAGATTTTTTATCCACAAAATAAAGTCAATATCTGAGGGCTTAGGGTGATCCTTGCCTCGAGCCACTCCTTGGGCAAATGAGCCTACAATTCCGTAGTCTATTACTCTGTGCTCTAATTTTATTTCTCTAGCGTAGTCTTGAAGAATAGATAAAGCCTTCTTGCGCCATGCAGTATCTGTATTGAGGACATCCAGATAGTTCTGCGCAGACACATAAAATGAAAAAAAAAGATACAATAAAACCGTATAAGCCCGATATTTTAGCATATAAATACTACTACAAAGCTAAGATTTTTTAGCCAAATTAACTATGCACGCGCAACTTTATTCATCTCATCTAATAGGTACAGCAAAGAAAGTGCAGCTTCGTATCCTTTGGATATTCGGGCTTCAGCTTGGGTTATGTTAAAAGTAGTTACCATTCCATAAGTGATAGGAATACAGTATTGAATAGACAAGTCCATCAATTTTTGAGCTACTGCATGATTGATGTATTCATCGTGGTTTGTTTCCCCTTTAATAACACATCCCAAAGCCACTATTCCTGAAACAGGAAAATACGCTTTATGAAGGATATGTTTAACCATAATCGGTACTTCGTAAGCCCCAGGTACACGTGAAACCATAATTCTTTTGTCCTGTATGCCATACTCATAAAAAGCTTTTTTAGCCCCTTCAAGTAATTTCTCTGTGATAGACTTGTTCCATTCGCTATATACAATGCTAAAATATCGATGAGATAGCTCGGGAATAGATAAGCTTCTTTTTTCAAATATATGTGTTGCCATACCCACTATGACTTTTTCTTAAAACCTTCTTTACCTACAATGCTATCTATCTTATCTTGCAAAATGTTAAGGGCTTGAGGACCTCCCATTCGGTTTTTAATAGACTTGCTTTTTTCTTTTCCATCTTTTTTATCTACAAACTTAATACTAGTGTAGACTGCTACAGCATCCGCAGTAGAAGGGTCGTCATACACATCTTCCAAATTCATGTAATTAGCTTCTTGAAAAGCTTTAAGTAATTCTTGTACCTTACTTTTAGGTATTTTCTTTTCAAACTTACCTATATTGTCTACATTTCGCTTACCTTCATATTCTACCGTACCATCGCCGTAAATAGTCATCTTGTACGCAGGGCAAAATCCACGACAGGACTCTCGTTCAATAGTAATTATTAAAGTATTCTTTTTTAGTTTTTTAACCTCCTGCGCACAAGACTCTGAAAATAATAAGCACATAGTTAGTAAAGAAGTCAATACTATAACTTTCATACGGCTAAAATACAAACTTAGCTTCATCGTACAAAAAAAACTTAATTTTGCTTGTAGAATGATAGCTCAAAATTTAGCACAACTTCATCAAGAAATTCAAACGTATTTAAGGTCTTCCTCTTACACCTTAGTTGCAGTTTCTAAAAATCAACCTTTGGAAAAAATTCAACAAGCCTACCAAGCAGGACATAGACATTTTGGAGAAAACTACGTTCAAGAACTAATACAAAAATATCATCAGCTGCCTAAGGATATTCATTGGCACTGTATAGGTGCTTTACAGACTAACAAAGTTAAATACATAGCGCCGTTCATTCATCTCATTCATACCTTAGATAGAAAGTCTTTGTGCGATGAAATTCAAAAACAAGCTAAAAAATATAACCGAATAATACCTTGCTTAATCCAAGTTGCTATTTCGCCTGAAGAAACAAAAGTAGGTGGATGCCAATGGGAAGAGTTTGAAACATTGTACGAATACGCAAAAGCACAGTCAAATATCAAAATTTTAGGGCTAATGGGAATGGCATCCTTCACTCAAAATGAAGAAATTATTCGTAAGGAATTTCAAAGCCTAGCACAGTTGTACCGAAAGTATCCAGAATTTTCTATACTTTCTATGGGCATGTCTTCGGATTATTTAATTGCTTTGCAAGAAGGTGCAAATATGCTTCGAATAGGAACTAAAATTTTCGGAGAAAGAAAATGAACCTAAAAAGAAAATACTTTGCCTTGTTAGGACTATCTGGGATCGGCATAGGGTTGACTACTTCGCCTGCGTTGGTGAGCATAAGTGTAGGTATTTTAGTAGCTTCTGTGTGGATAAGCAAAAACTGGAAAACCTACCTACGAAACTTTATTCGTAATCCTTTGGCATTGGGTTTTGCTTTTTTGTTAGTGCTTCATTTCATTTCGTATTTTTATACAGAAAACATTCCCGAACTGCTCAAAGAAATTCGCATCAAATTACCTTTAATTTTGCTTCCTGTTACATTACTCAATCTTCCTAATTTGTCTTCAAAAGAAAAATACTTGGTTTGGGTTTTATTTATTTTGTCAGTTAGTTTTACGGCTTGCTTAACCTTAGCTAATTACCTATTACATTACGAAGAAATTACAGCCAATATCATTCATTCCAAAGAAGTACCGATAAAGCCTAAAATGTCTCATATCTATTACAGCATGATAGCTGCTTTTGCAGTTTGGGCATCTGTGTACGCCTATCAATATCCTGTAATTTTGTGGAAACGGATAGAGAAAAAAATTCTTTTAGCGTTGGGGCTATTCATTGCCATTTGCATGCACATTTTTACAGCTCGAACAGGCTTAGTAGCTTTATATGTATCAAGTCTTGTTTTTGCGGTGTACTACATCTTTGTACATAAAAAATATAGGTTGGGAATTATACTGTTGGGATTATTGGTTGTTGTGCCTGTGCTTAGCACTTTTGTATTCAGGGGGTTTCATGATAGAGTAGTCAATACGTATATTGATTTGAAGAAATATCAGCAAGGGCAGAATATCAGCTATCGGTCTATTTCGTTACGATTGGTGGCTTGGAAAACGGCGGGGCATATTATCAAAAAAAACTTTCTTTTTGGAGTAGGAATAGGGGACAATGAAGATGAGATGAAAAAACAGTATCAAAATGAACAGGTTAATGCTTGTCAGGAGTGTCTGTTACTCAATACTCATAATCAATTTATAGAATTTACTTTGGCTTTTGGGGTATTAGGGGGAGGTACGTTGTTATTTGTTGTTATTTATCCATTGTGGTATGCCTCATATAGAAAAAATCTACTTTTTATGCTATTTTGGACAATATGTCTGACCAGTATGCTTACCGAAGCCATTTTAGAAAGGCAAATCGGAGTTACTTTTATGACCTTTTTTACCTTTTTTATACTTAAATCGCAACCTCAAAATACGAATGAATGAATTTGACATGGACTAAAAAGTAGTTTTATTTTTTTTGGGCGTGCCCCTTGCTGACGCAAGGGTCGGGGCATTCCGCACTGCGCTTCGCTTCGGTACTTCGCTAACG
>JANWVW010000014.1 GCA_025056095.1 Bacteroidia bacterium | reverse complement strand
AGCGTTAGCGAAGTACCGAAGCGAAGCGCAGTGCGGAATGCCCCGACCCTTGCGCAGCAAGGGGCACGCCCAAAAAAAGAAAAAATTAATCCTTAAATGTCAATTCAAAAGCACTTTAAGAACCGCAAAAAAATTAGAAAGTGGGAACATAAAACTGATTTGAAGTACTTAAATAATCAGAACTTTGTTTTTTGTGGCGTAAAAACCATTCGTACAAAGAAGCATCATCATATACGCGTACCATAGCAGAATGCCCTTCATTTTTGTAGATAGTAAAACGTACATTTCCATTTACCTTACGAAGTTCTTTTACCATTGAAGCAGAGGATTGAATACTTACCGCCCCATCTTTATCCCCATGAAAGACCCAGGTAGGTATATCTTTTAAGAGATGAATGTCTTTGATATCTCCCCCGCCACAAACAGGGGCAATAGCTGCAAATAAATTAGGATACCGCCCTGCGGTTATCCAACAGCCAAAACCCCCCATGCTCATTCCTGTAAGATACCTGCGTGTGCTATCTATACGATAGTACTTTTGCAACGTATCGACCATTTGTTTGATTAAAGCAGGACTCCATCCCCTATTAGTTTGCGGCGCCACAACAATAAATTTGCTCAAATCTACATTTCCTTTATCTACCGTGTAAGGAACACCGTAAGCTCTAACTCTATGCAAATCTGTACCTTGGGCGCTTCTGCCATGCAAATACAAAATTAAAGGAAATACAGTATCTTTTTTGAGTTCGTAGTCATGAGGTAAATTTATCCAAAATGGATAAGGGTACTTTTTATCCCGAATGGCTTTCATGGGCGTTTTGGGTAAGTATCCTTGGGCAAAGCTGCTGGGTAGGAGTAAAATAGCTAAAATAAAAGTTACAAATCGAAACATGCGGCAAAAATAGAGAAAGAGTTATCTACTTACAAACCACTAGCGCTTATTTAACCTATTTTTTACCTTTGAAGTAAATGCACTGCTCTGTAACAATGTATTTCAAAGGAATGTCATGCTTTTCTGGTTCAAACTCGGCTTTTTGTCCCTCGAAGGCTAAGCCGATAGTAGTAGCTTGCGGATATTCTTTGAGAAATTTGTCATAATAACCTTTACCGTATCCTATGCGGTGGTTATTTGTATTAAACGCTACTAATGGGACAAAAATCAGGTCTAGCTTAGGATTCGGCACAGGAATTAAAGGGTGTGGTACAGGAATTCCATATCGGTCGGTTTGCCAGGTGCATTCTTTGGATATTTGAGTATGATGTAAGGTATTTGTAGCATAGTCAATAAAAGAAGTAAAACAATGCTCAACAGGAACTATTTGAGTTAATTTTTCAAAAAGTGGCATAGTTTGTACTTCGTTTTTCTGTACAATGGAGAAGAATAAATGAATGTAGTGAGTAGGTCGTATATCAAAAAAGTTGAGTACATTGCGAATAATTTGGTGGCTATATTCCTTTACTTTGTGTGGTTCTAAGGCATTTCGCCAAGCTATTTTTTCTTTACGCAACAATACTTTATCTGACATTTTTTGACTAATTTAAGACAAAAGCTTTTTCTATGGGTACGCAAACACTTTGCTGTATAATGTTGACTAATGTTTGTACTATCTTCTTTCTTTGATAGTGCTGATGTGTAACAAGAACAATTTCACGGTAGGGCTGTGGGGGCATAAATTCACGTAAATTCTTTCGTTGGTTTTTGTTAAGGGAATAAATTGCCAATTTAGGGATGATAGTTAAGCCGCCCACTGTATCGACTAAGTTAATCAAGCTTTGCAAACTTCCTGTCTGATAAAATAGTTTATTTTCTACGTCTGATGCTTTTGAAGAGCATATTTTGAGCAGTTGCCCTCTTAAACAGTGCCCCTCTTCTAAAAGCCAAAGATGATTGATGTTAATTTGTTCAGGTGAGACATACTTCTTACGGCTTAAATTTTCTGTTTCAGAGCAGTATACATAAAAAGGTTCAACAAATAGAGGATACACGGAAACATAAGCATTCTCAATAGGCATGGCTAAAATACCAATATCTAACTGATATTGAAGTATTTTTTCTAAAATGTAGTGAGTCATCTGTTCCTGTATGTGCAATCGTAAATTTTGGTACTGTTGGTTAAGAGTGGGCAAAAAAAGAGGAATGAGATAGGGCGCTAGCGTGGGAATAATGCCGATTTTAATATCACCTGATAAACTCTCGGTTACTTCTTGGGTGTATTGTTGTAGGTTTTTTACTTCTTCAAGTATCTTTTTAGCTTTATAGATAACTTCTTTACCTTGTGGAGTAGGCTGAATAGGTTGAGTTCGTTCAAAAATAACTAAACCTAACTCTTCTTCTAATTTTTTTATCATAGTACTCAAAGTAGCTTGAGTAACAAAACATTTTTCTGCTGCTTTTACAAAACTTTGTGTCTCTGCTACTGCAATTAAATACTCTAACTGATGCAAATTCATTTACGCAAAGATACACACAATATGGGTCAAAAAATTAAGATAATTTTTAGGACCTTTGCTTAATTGAATTTGAGTTTGAACTTGAACAGTAGTTGTAGTTTGCAAAATAAGAATGCAGATTGTAGCTACTGTGTAGAAAATTGTATTTCAAATTTGTGCATTGTGTTTCTATACTTATCTTTGCGAAAAGTCAGATACTGCCATGTTAAAAACAGATATTGCTTTTAATCAAAATGAAGATGAATTCAAGATGCTCATTTTTCGGATGGAAGAGCGCTTGAAAAAAATAAAGTTAGGCGGTGGAGAAAGCGCTATAAAAAAGCAGCATGAACAAAATAAAATGACTGCCCGTGAGCGGGTAGCATACTTATTAGACAAAAATAGTGAATTTATTGAGATAGGTGCTTTTGCGGGAGAGGGAATGTATGAGGAGCATGGGGGATGTCCAAGTGGCGGAGTAGTTACGGGCATCGGAAGGGTGAGCGGAAAATTATGTGTTATTGTAGCTAACGATGCTACGGTAAAAGCAGGCGCATGGTTTCCGATTACAGGTAAAAAGAATCTTCGTGCCCAAGAAATTTCTATTGAGAATCGTTTGCCAATTATTTATTTGGTAGATAGCGCAGGGGTTTACCTGCCTTTGCAAGACGAAATATTTCCAGATAAGGAACATTTTGGGCGGATATTTCGCAATAACGCAGTAATGAGCGCAATGGGTATTCCACAAATTGCAGCTATTATGGGGAGCTGCGTAGCAGGTGGGGCTTATTTACCTATCATGAGCGATGAAGCTTTAATTGTGGATAAAACAGGTTCTATTTTTTTAGCAGGTTCGTATTTAGTTAAGGCGGCTATTGGCGAAGACATTGATAACGAAACACTCGGCGGTGCAACCACACATTGCGAAATATCAGGCGTTACAGATTACAAAATGCCAGACGATAAGACTTGTTTAGACACTATCCGCAGTATCGTGGGTAAAATTGGGGATTTTCCTAAGGCAGGATTCAATCGCATAAAACCTGAACCACCTGCATTAGATGAGAAAGAACTTTTTGGGATTATTCCTGTGGATAGAAACAAGCCTTATGATATTAAAGAGGTTATCAAACGTATTGTAGATAAATCTGAATTTGACGAATATAAGGCTTTATACGGCAAAACAATTGTTACGGCTTATGCGCGGGTAGATGGTTGGGCAGTAGGAATTGTGGCTAATCAACGTTTGATGGTTAAAACTAAAAAAGGTGAAGTACAAATGGGCGGTGTTATTTACTCTGATTCAGCAGATAAAGCTGCCCATTTTATTGAAAACTGTAATCAAAAACGAATTCCGTTAGTGTTTTTGCAAGACGTAACAGGTTTTATGGTAGGTAGCCGCGCCGAACATGGGGGAATTATCAAAGATGGCGCTAAACTAGTTAATACTATGGCTAACTCAGTAGTACCTAAATTCACGTTTATTCTAGGCAGTTCTTTTGGTGCAGGAAATTATGCTATGTGTGGCAAGGCTTACGATCCCCGATTGATATTTGCTTTACCTACAGCACAAATTGCTGTAATGGGAGGAGCACAAGCTGCTAAAACTTTATTACAAATAGAGATTTCAGCGTTGAAGAAAAAAGGACAAGAAATTGATCCTCAAAAAGAAAAAGAACTTTTTGAAAAAATAAAATCTCGTTATGATGAACAGATGACACCTTACTACGCCGCTGCCCGCCTATGGGTTGATGGTATTATCTCACCTTTGGATATTCGCAAAATTATCTCCATAGGAATTGAAATGGCTAACCATAATCCTGAAATTAAGCCATATAGAACAGGTGTTTTAAGGACATAATTAAAGAAGGGTTATGAGATGGCTCATGCTTTTTCGCCCTATTAACGTGTTAATGATAGGCATGACAGTTATTTTGGGTGCTTATTACGTCAATAGGGGTGTGGATTTTATGTTTCATAAAATTTTTTATCTGTATGTATTAGGAACTATGTGTATCGGTGCGGGGGGCTACGTAATTAACGATGTTTTTGACGTAGAAATAGACAAATACAACCGCCCTGATACGAATATTATTGGTGAACGAATATCCGTTAGTATGGGGTATGCTATTAGTGTATTTTTGTTTGCCTTAGGTCTGACACTTCTTTACTTTACGAAAAATTTTTCTGTATTTTTAATCGGATTGGTAGCTGTCATAAGTTTGTATTTATACTCTAAGTACTTCAAAAAATCTTTGTGGATAGGGAATTGGATTATAGCGCTTTTAGCCATGTTTAATGTATGGGTTGGGGGAATGTACTTCTTTTTATCAAAAAATATACTTTGGATGGGTGCGTTTGCTTTTCTTATTACGCTTATACGAGAAATTGTCAAAGATATGGAGGATGTTTATGGAGATGCTTTGGGAGGTGCTTTTACTCTGCCAATGTTAGTAGGAATGGAAAAAGTCAAAGAAATAGTACATTTTTTATGTATTGTGCTGGTTGTTTTGCTTTTAGCTAGCTTAGTCTTTTTGGAATACAATGTGATTTTTATTTTTGTCAATATTGTTTTAGTGCAAATGCCGCTTTTGTACTGCCTTACACTGCTGTACAGGGCTAAGTACAACGAAGACTTTGCCCAAATAAGTACTTATCTTAAAATTGTAATGATAGGAGGTATGATTATGGGCATGCAATTAGCATGATAATCTAAAAATTGCAGCTAAGTGAGTGAAGTTTTTGTATTCAAATGTCTTTATGATTTAAGTTTAAGACTTTTTTGATTATTCTAGACTTATCCCTGCTACAAAGTACCTCATTGTTATCATTGAGTACAACTTTGTAACGGTTACTAAACCATATTACCAATTCTTTGATTTGTTTGAGATTGATAATTTCAGCCCTATTGACACGCAAAAAGTCTTTTTCAGGTAAGCGATTTTCAAAGTACTCTAAATTTTGGTTAATGTAATAAGAACCTTCCGCGGTAAAAATGTAGCATCCTCTACCTTCTACTTTTACCAAAGTGATATCTTCGTAATTTATTAGTTTGATTTTATCTCTGTGAGTAACAGGAATTTTTTCGCTAAACTTAAACTCTGTTTGTTGTTTGAGGTCTTGTTTAAGTTTTTGAACTGTGTGAGGGTCTTTTTCTTCTTTTAGTCCGCTTTTTTGAATGGCTGATTGCAACCGTTCTAGATTAAAAGGTTTAAGTAGATAATCTACGGCATTGAGCTCAAAAGCTTTGATGGCATATTCCTGATACGCAGTAGTGAAAATAACTTTGGTAGGTATATCGTTTGGAATGTGTTCTGCTACTTCAATTCCTGTCAGCCCGGGCATTTGAATGTCTAAAAAGGCAATATGCGGTTTATATTCCATGATGGCTTGTAGGGCTTCTACTCCATTTTTGGCAACCGCATCAATAGCTATCTCGGGGATGCTTTTGAGCATATAGGACATTTTTTCACGAGCAGGCAATTCATCATCGGCAATGATAACGTGAATCATTCTTGTTAGCAAAGATATGAAAAAATATCTAAATTTAGACCTATTCATGTTGTTGGATTTGGAACGGTCAAAGCTTTTGTAGAAGTTCTTCTTTACTTATGACCGCAACTGTGTGCCGACTTACGCAAACTAATTTTTGGTTTTCATCATAAATTTTTATTTCCCACACTTGGGTTTTACGACCAATATGTAAGGGTTCTGTACGCCCGTACACGTATCCAGAAGTTACGCTGCGTATATGATTTGCGTTGATTTCTAGACCTACGCAATAAAATTTTTCAGGATCTACACATAAGTAGGCTGCGGCACTGCCTAAGGTTTCTGCTAATACTACAGAAGCCCCACCATGCAAAAGTCCCGCAGGTTGTTTAGTTCGCATATCTACGGGCATTTTTGCACAAAGATAATGGCTTCCTATTTCTGTAAATTCTATTCCTAAATGACTGACCAAAGTATTTTGGCAGCGCAAATTCATTATTTCAGGGGTGATATTTTCAGGAAATAACGATTGCATATATTTTTGTAGGATGAAATGGATTTTGATTAAATTAGTAAAAATGTATCAATACCTACTTTCGCCTTTGTTTCCGAATGCTTGTCGTTTTGTACCTACTTGTTCAGAATACATGATTCAAGCGATACAAAAATACGGCATTTTTTATGGAGTTTGGAAAGGTTTGCGTAGGTTATCTCGTTGTCATCCTTGGGGGGGACATGGATATGATCCTTTGGAATGAGAGGGGTTAGTTATTTTTGTTGGGGCGCCCCCAAGAACATTTAGTCAAGTTCTACTGCGTGAGGCATGCGAAGGGCGTGCGTCAGCACGGTGCGAAGCGCAGCGTAGCACCGAAGCGTCAGCGTAGCCCGAAGCACGCCGACCTTGCCCACACAAGCGCAGCGAAGTGTGGGCAAGGACACGCCCAAAAAAACAAAAAAATAATACAAACCTCCTATAATTTAACTATCTTTGTACAATATGCGCCTTTTAACGATACTCTTAATATGCATAGCCCTCTGCCCCTCCATAGCAAAAGTCTTTACTCTGCAAGAATATGGTCAAATGCTACAAATAGTTGAAGATGCTGCAAAAAAAAGTATCAAAAGCAAAAATTACAAGTTCCTATTTCAAGAATTAGAACGCATACCTGAAAAAATTACACTTATCTACGCAGCAAATAACGACACAATGAAAAAAGAAATACATTTAAGTTGGCTGAAAACATACCTGCACGCTTACATAGATACTTTGAAAAATGAAAACGGAAGTTCTATCCAAGAAATTTTAGAAAATGCAAAAGAAAGCAACGAAGAGCCTTGGTCAATTGAGAGCAGAATTGTACCTATTGAGGATAAAATTAAATCCCTTATTCTAACCTTGCAATCTGCCCAAAAAGAGCTTTCAATGATGGGCTACAAATATGAAAATGAATCAAAAATAAAAACTAATCTCAATTCATTAACCGACAATAGCCAACAAGACAACACAAGAAAAAACTCCTCAAACTGGCTACACAAAGCTTTTGAAAAAATATCTACCTGGATACAAGACAATTTCAAAGGAATACAAAAAATATGGAATGGCTTTTTGATGCTTTTAATTTTGGTAGCTATAATTTTTTTGGGAATTCAAGCCATAAAACAAATTCGGAACTCTGAAAGTCCTGCACAAGAAACTACACATGCGGGCTTACTCCACCCTGATGACCCTCGCAGTAGCAGAGAGCTAATCCAAAAAGCAAAAGAACATCAAGATAAAGGCGACCTTCGTACAGCAATACGATATTACTACATAGCTTTTATTGTAGAGTTAGAAGAGCGGAATATACTACCCTATCAACCTCATTTTACTAATTGGGAATACCAAAGAAAACTTAATTCAATGGGCTACACTCAAAAAGAAATTCAAGAGCTAACCGCTATTTTTGATAAAGTTTGGTACGGAATGTACCCTGTACAAAGTGAGGAATATCAAAAGTATATACTGAACTATGAAAAGATTAAAAACATTCTTACAAGCTCAAAGGCATAATCCTACAAAATTGATTTTCTTTTTTTTGATTTTCTACTTGGCGGCTATTTTTATTTACATTTTTCATAAAGAGGATAAGTTTGAGTCGCAATGGCAGCCTGTATATTCTACCTATTATAAAGATGAAACAGGTTTATCTATTTTCTTTGATTTGATAAAAAAAAGCCAAATTCCTGCTGAACGTTGGCAAAAACCTCTTCATTTTTTAGATACTCATCAAACCTACAATGTATGGATTAACCCCCCATCGGAAGTAAATCGCCTACAAGATACAGATTATACTCACTTAGCTAAATTAGTGGCTGGGGGTAGTAATTTGGTTTGTATCACTGAATCTAATCACTATGGTTCAAATCAATTGCTCAAAACTTTTAGAATCTACAAAGGGGTAGAGCGCATCAACCTGCTTGAAAAACAAGAAGTAGATCCTGAAAAGGTAGAAGTTCTTAGTCCTGTTGCTTGGTTTGGATATATAGATAGAGTTTCCTTTGCAAAGGTACAGCACAAAAATGACCCAGAATTGGGATTTGAAATACCTCAAACAGAATTTTATTTTTTTCGTTCAGATACTTTTGGAATTATCCCTTATTTACGTATCAAAGGTACACAAAATGCTCAACTGGCTATAATGCATTACGGAAAAGGTCGGATATTCTTATGCAGCATACCTGATGCCCTAACTAATAAAGGTATTCAAAAGAAAAACAACGCCTTATTTTGGCTAAACTTAGCTAAAAACTTATATCATAGCAACCGACAGCCTATTTTGTTTGATGAGTATAGTCATGGATTTGGTAACGAAATTTTAGATTTTAATCAAACATGGTCGCCTTTTTTATTACCTGAAAGCAAGTATGTTTTATGGGGTTTGACAGTACTGTTTATTTTGTACGCTTATTCGCAAGGAAAAAGATTGATAAAACCTGTCAAAGTATATGAAGAGCCTCGCCGAAGGGTAATAGAATTTGTTCAAGCTGTGGCGCATCTTTATGAAAAAAATAAAGCCCATACTGCCATTCTTAATGATGTAGCTAGCAGATTTAGAAAATACTTAATTGGGCACCTACGCATAAATCAAAATAGTAGCAATGCAGAAATACTTCAAGCTTATGAAAAAAAATATGGCAGCGAAAGAGTTGATCAGCTCTCTGCCTTACTTAAAAAGATAGATTCATATAGATATAAAGCTAACCTACATCAGACGGGGGAACTTATTCAGGCAATAAAAAAGTTCTGTTCAGAACATAAAATTGACTACTATAAAATATAAAGTTTTGCACGGGTTTTATTTGTTACAAGGTTCATAAAATTTTGCTTTTGAAGTATTCATAAGTGAGCTTTAACCCTTCTTGGCGAGACACTTTAGGTGTCCAGTCCAATAAGGTTTGTGCTTTGGTAATATCGGGTCTGCGCACTTTGGGGTCATCCTGTGGTAGGGGTTTGAATACAATTTTGCTTTTAGTTCCTGTAAGTGCTTGAATTTCTTTTGCAAAGTCTAAAAGGGAGATTTCATCAGGATTACCGAGATTGATAGGTTCAACAATATTGCTCATAAGTAATCTGAATATACCTTCAATTAAATCAGAAACGTAGCAGAAGCTTCGAGTTTGAGAGCCATCGCCGAATACAGTGATATCTTCTCCGCGTAAAGCTTGACTCATAAAAGCAGGAATAGCTCTGCCATCATCTAAACGCATGCGCGGTCCGTAGGTGTTGAAAATGCGAACAATTCTAGTATCTACCCCATGATAGCGATGATATGCCATAGTAATAGCTTCGGCAAAGCGCTTAGCTTCATCGTACACGCCACGCACTCCAATAGGGTTGACATTCCCCCAGTATTCTTCTGTTTGAGGATGCACTAAGGGATCGCCATAGACCTCTGAGGTAGATGCTAAAAGCATGCGGGCCTTTTTAGCTTTGGCTAAACCTAAAATTTTATGTGTGCCTAGTGCCCCTACTTTTAAGGTTTGGATAGGTAGTTTAAGATAATCTACGGGACTTGCTGGTGAGGCAAAGTGTAAAATATAATGCAGTTCGCCTGTTACATGTACGTAGTTAGTTACATCGTATTGTATGAAGGTAAAATTTCGGTTTCCAAGCAAGTGTGCGATGTTGTCCATGTTACCTGTGATCAGGTTGTCCATCGCAATGACTTCAAAACCTTCAGCCAGCATACGATCACAGAGGTGCGAGCCTAGAAAGCCCGCCCCACCTGTAATCAAAACCCGCTTTTTGCTCATGCACTACTTGAGGTTTTTGGATTCTTTAATTACTTCGTGTACCCTGTCCACAGGTACCATGACCTCTTGAAATGAATAGTTGCCATCTTTATTCTTTACCGCTTTGACTACTTTTGCCCAGTTTTGTTTTTCACCTGACTTGAAGGTTGCTACTACTTTCTTTGCCATTATTTAATCTCCTTATGAATAGTTACACGTTTGAGGATAGGATTGTACTTTCTAAGCTCTAGCCGCTCAGGCGTATTTTTACGATTTTTTGTAGTGATATACCTAGAAATGCCTGGCATACCACTAGCTCTATGTTCAGTACATTCCAAAATAACTTGCACGCGTGCTTCTTTACTTTTTTTCTTTCCCATAGCAGTTGTTCAAAAACAACGCGCAAAATTAACACAGTAACCTCAAAGTAGCAAGTAAATTTTTGTTTTTGTGTTCATTGTATTTGTGAAAAATAAAAATGCCCATAAGTGTAAATACTCATGGGCATATCTCTTGAATATCTGTTTTAGTCTATTCTAATAAGTTGTTTTACAGGTTCTTGTACAGGCATCTTAGGTAGAGTAATGGTTAGAATGCCATTTTCAAATTTAGCTTGAATATTGTCTTTTTGAATGTTGTTGGGCAAACGGAAGGAACGTTTGTACTTACCGTATTTGATTTCTTTCAAGTGGTAAGTAGTGTTCTCTTCGCGGCTTTCCTTATGTTCCGCAGTTACGATTAGATAGTTTTCTTTTTGCTCAATGGTTATGTCTTCTTTTTTAACCCCTGGAATGGCTATTTCAATTTTATAGTCATCAGCGGTTTCTTTGATATCAGTGCGGGGCATGAAGTTGAAGTCTTCTTCTACTTTGAACAAGTTGCTGAATACTTCATCAAATAAGGAAGGTTTTAAGAATGGGCTTACTAAACTTATTTTTTCGTTCATATTCAAGTTCTCCTTTCTGTGCCATACAAATTCAATCTATGTGCCAAAAAATAAAACTGTTTGATTTTCAATGAGTTTTTAGAATACTGCATGACAAATTGTCCGAAGGGGTTGAATTTAACATGACAAATTCTTACATTTTTTCATACTTATGTCAGAGAATAAGCTATTTTTGGTAAGCAGCATGCGAAATTTGAATAGATTTTTAATTTTTTGGGCGTGCCCTTGTGGGCATTTCGCTTGCGCTCATGCCCACAAGGTCGGCGTGCTACGGGCTACGTGCGGAATGCCCCGACCCTTGCGTCAGCAAGGGGCACGCCCAAAAAAACAAAGAATTACACTATTTTTCAGCAAGCATTTTTAGGTAATTTATGCACGTTTTTGAAAAAATAGTAGTGAACAAACACAATAACTTGCTTTGCAAAAAGCCTGGGGCTTGTTAAACAGACTTTAATTACGGAATATATAAAGGACATAGATTGACTTAAAAAGCCGCAGGAAAAGAACAAGAATCATCGCAAAGAATGTAGTTGTAGACTAAAAAAGCTCTTGCCCACTGCTGAATAGGTTCTAATCCTGTGTTATCTAGCCCAGGAACTTGGATAGGTCCTAACTTTTTACCTGCTTCAAGGTGTTTTTTTAAGGTTTCAGAAAGTTTAGCCTGTTTTCGCAGGCTTTTGTTTATGTCAGTTTCAAGCAAAATGTAGGTATTGTTGTGTAATATCCCGCCCAAAGGTATAATGGAATGAGGATATATTTGTAAGTAGATTAAGGTAATCCCTTCTTTACCTTGTGTAGCCCATAAATTTTCTAAATTTCCTTCAAAGACATATACTTTATTCTGTGCTTGGATGTGGTATAACGTAGCACTTACCTTTTTTAGATACACAGGCGATTTAACATGCAAAGAGAAAAACAAAGGTAATTTACTTATACTTTCATCCAAATGGTGCGCAGTCACTGGTCGTGTAAGACTAAATTCACTTTCATCTTGACATTCTCGCCAGTCCGATAACAAAATACCTTTTTGCAAGCCAGGGTAATAAGCAATACTACCTTCATACAATTGACCTTTTTCTAAGTTAAGAACAGTTTGTTTATTTGACCCTGTTAATTTTGCAACAAAAACTTCTGTGTCTACAACATAAGTCCACTGACCTGTATTTTGACCTATCAAAATCCAGTGATGAATTAGCATTATGGTCGGTTTTGTTCGTTTGTCTGCATAGTATCCTACGCATAGCCACCTATCTTTGACTATATCGCCATATTGTTGAACCTGTTCCTTTTTTAGATAACTACCTAGCGCGTTGAGTAAAATTTCTTGAAATTCAGGAGAAAGAATATCCCTTTTTTGCCATAAATTCCACAAAATAGCGCTTTTAGCAATGGTTTCTGCGGGATTGTTTTTTAACTCTTGGTCTATTAAATGAGCTAATTCAGGCATTTTTGCAGCATTGAGTGAATTGACTAAGGAGAGCTTGCTTTGATAATCCCACGTAAACGCAAGTGTGGTTCCTTCATCAAGTACGTTATTGAGGTAGGATTTAAGTAGTTCTAAACCTTCAGTCATTTGGCTTTCTCTTCTTTGCGCTTCCTTTGATTTTGCCCCTCTGATGCGAGCTAAGCCTATAACAGGCTTTTGAACTTCATTTGTAACATATTTATCTTGTATGTGTTTTTTTATCCATTTTTCAGCCCAAGTAGGAGGTTCATCAGGTAAAAATTCTTCGGGCTTTTGAAGCGCTTTTATCATTAAACCTAATACATGCTTACAAATTTTTTGTCTTTTTGACGCAGGACATGAACAGCTATAAGCTAACACTGATGCATCGAAGATTATGGTATATGGGTTAGCTCCACTGCCTTGATATTCTCCCCAATAAAAATACTCTTTTGTGCCTGTATTAAAAAAGTTAGTGCTTATGCTTTGAGCTTCAAGTAGTATATCAGAGGAAGCAGCGAGAGATTGAATTTTCTCATTTGTAAGCATACATAAAAATACTATCAAAATAAATTAAAACAAAAGAAAAATTGAGTATTTTTGTGTTATGTTAAGGTACATAAATTTGTTATTAACTTGCTTTGTGTCTTTACAGTTGGCTATTGCTCAAATTACTATCACAAGCACAGATATGCCAGTTGTGGGCGATACTTTAAGATACTGCAATGCTAGCCCTACCTCAGGTGGGTATGACTTCACTTTAACAGGTCCTAACCATGTATGGAATTTTACTAATCTTAATTGTACCAGCCAAGATGTGGCGGCATATAAAAGCGCGTCTAGCACTCCGTATGCATTTTATTCCGCTTTCTTTGGCAAATATGGCACTAAAATAGCCGATAGTATTGGATTTTCATTTTTAACATTTCACAATATTTGGGACTTCTATGGAAAAACTAGCACTGTATTCAAGGCTGAAGGATATGGCTTGACCTATTCAGGGCTTCCCCTAGCAGCTACCTACACTGATGATGATGAAATTTATCAATTCCCGCTTGAATATAATGACAGGGATAGTTCTACTTTCAGATTAGCAATGGAAATTCCTGGTTTGGGAAAATTTATTCGCAAAGGATATCGGATTAACTTGGTAGATGGATGGGGTAAAATTACCACAGTTTACGGTACATTCAACTGTTTGCGAGTAAAGTCTACTATTGCAGAAATAGACTCACTTTTAATTACTTTTCCGACCACTATAAATTTAGGCTTTCCTGTTAATATAACCGAATATAAATGGTTAGCCAAAGGAGAACGTTTTCCAATTTTGGAGGTACGCGGTAATACAAACCTATTCGGCTTTACACCTACCCAAGTGCGTTATCGGTACAAGATAGCTACCAGCAATATTGACGCAAACATGTTTGAAAATAATGCTATAAGTTTGCATCTATACCCTAATCCTTCTACACAAGCCCCATATCTTCAAAATTTTAGTTATGTAGGCAGAATGAATCTTTTGGTTACAGACCTATCAGGAAAAATTTTAGTAGCTAACGAAGTATGGAATGCCCAAGAGGTTCAAAATACTCTTGATTGTTACGCACCTACACTTTCACAAGGAACATACTTAATTGTTTTAGATTGTTCTAATCAAAGATATGTCGGGCGATGGATTAAATTGTAGCCTAAGGCTACAAGAGTCCTTTGAGCAACTTCATCTCTGCTCAACAAAAATCGAGTTTGCATTATCAATTCAATTGCTTAACTTTGTCTATTATTGGCAAATACCATGAAGAATTATCCATACATACTTGCTCTACTTTGCATGTTTGGAGTAGCTCATGCACAGAGCTGGCAAACTCAAGCTACAGGTTTTACAACCCCTAGCAGAGGAATTACAAATGTATCTATCGTTAATCCGAATGTAGTATGGGCAAGTGCTTATGATGGTTCGGGTTCAAGTGCTATTGTGCATGAGTTTACGCGCACTCTAAATGGAGGAGCTACTTGGACACCTGGCGTTTACAATGCCCCAGGTATATCAGGATACAGCACAGCGCAACTTTTCGCGCTAAACAAAGACACTGCTTGGGTAATTATGTACAACGGTAGCACAGGAGGAGGAAAAGTTATCCGAACCAACGATGGCGGGGCTAATTGGTTTGTACAACCTACGGCTACTTTTAGTCCACCTGCGGGTTTTGGTAATGTGATTCACTTCTTTAATGCAAACGAAGGCTTCTGCATGGGCGATCCAAACGGGGGCTACTATGAAATTTACACTACAACCAATGGTGGCACAAACTGGGTAAGAGTCCCCTCTTCAAATATACCTCCCCCTTTGACTGCAAGTGAGTACGGCTTAACTAACTCTTATGCCGTAGTCGGAAATAAAATATGGTTCGGCACTACACAAGGCAGAATATATAAATCTAACAACAAAGGACTGAATTGGACGGTACATAACACACCTTTTGCAAGCAATGTGTATATTGTGGGATTAGCTTTCAAAGACAGCTTAAACGGATTAGCTATTGGCTTGGTAGGCAGCAGTAACGCAGGTATTATCAAAACTACGGATGGCGGCAACACTTGGACTATGCTTAGCACAGGTATTACAGGTGGATTAGATGCAAAAACTACTATTGCTTATGTACCCGGCACGCGTGGAACTTATGTAATTGGTTCTATTTTTGGCACTATGCCTGGCAGTGCCTACACTTGTGATGATGGTGCTACCTGGAATAATATAGATAACGTACAGCATGCACATACCAGCTTTATCAACTCAAATACAGGTTTTTCAGGTAGTTTTAACATAGACGCTTTTACAGGAGGTATGTTCAAATGGGATGCCCCACCAGCGCCTACTATAATTACTAAGGATACCACCATTTGTGCAGGTAACCCTGTTACTTTACAAGCTACGGGTGCTGGTACTATTTATTGGTACACTTCGGGCAGCGGTGGATTTCCTATTGGCACAGGTAGCACATTAACTGTAACCCCTTCTTCAACAACAACTTACTTTGCAGAAGTGGTTTCAGGAGGAAAGACAAGTTTTAGAAATTATGTCATAGTTACAGTTAATCCTTCGCCAAGTGCTACTATTACAGGTCCTACCACAGTTGTGGAAAATCTAATTTACTCATATAGCGTGCCTAGTACCACAGGGGCAAGCTATAATTGGAATGTTACAGGGGGAACTATTATTTCAGGTGCAGGTACAAATAGCATCATGGTTCAATGGGGAAGTGCAGGTACAGGAACGGTAAGTGTAACTGTTACTCTGGGGGCTTGCACTAAAAGCAACTCTATCAATGTTACGATAAATATGGCTACGGGGCTACAAAACGAACCTGTGTTTGAAGTCAAAATTTATCCTAACCCTGTGCAAGAAAAGCTTTATCTCCAAATTGATCATCTTGCCCAAGCTACTTTGTATGATAGTTACGGCAGAAGAGTAATGTCTTTTGTAGCCAAACAAGGATTAAATGAGATTGAACTAGGTCAAATGGCTAAGGGCATGTATCTACTTACTTTGCAAAACGACAATAAACTTCAATCTATACCGATATTGATAGAGTGAAAATTTGAGATACTGACTGTACACTGCTGTAAGTTTGTGAGAATAATTGAGTAAAAGGTTTAAATTTTATTTGTTTGGGCGTGCCCTTGTGGGCGTTTCGCTTGCGCTCATGCCCACAAGGTCGGCGTGCTACGGGCTACGTGCGGAATGCCCCGACCCTTGCGTCAGCAAGGGGCACGCCCAAAAAATCAAACTATTTTAGAATTTTAATCAGAATCAAAATTTTAAGTTTGTGTGAAACACAGTTTTTTAATGGATATTTTATGTAAGTTTCACATATTAGTGATATATTTGCAATGTAATCAAACATTTGCGTACTATGAAAAACTATCTTTTTGCTGGGCTTACAGCGTTTCTGTTGGTAGCATCCGCTGTTATCTTCTTCAGCTTCAAACCTAAAAACGAAGCAGGCGGAGATGTGTACATGCAAGTAACCACAGTTGAGTCTATCATTCCTGGGGGCTTGGGACGCTCTAAAATGCTCATAACAGATGAAAAAGGTAACACTACCGAAACAGAGATGGAAAACCTTTACAGCTTGGTAGGTATTAATTTTGGTAACATCACTTCTAATAACAAAAAAATTGTTGAAAAAATCAATGAGATGTGTGGTAAGGGTTGGGAACTACAACACGTAACCGCAGGAGTACAAAGCCCCACCGATGGAGGTAAGCAAGGAATTTACCTTACTCGTTACTTATTCAGAAAGAAAAGATAGACTTAGTTTTATAGACTCTGCAAGTAGCTTTGCAATATCAATGTAGCACTCATTTGGTCAATAACTTTTTTGTCCTGCCTTTTCTTTTTGGACAGCCCTGCTGCACGCAGGGTTTTTTGTGCTAATACAGAAGTCAAACGCTCATCCCAAAGAATTACCTTTTGGTTAGGATATTTTTGTTTGATTTTTTCATAAAGCTCCTGTACGGGCTTGGTCATATCTGTATCAGTATTTTGTAGAGTTTTAGGTAATCCTATTACAATCGTTTCAATAGGATAGGTTTGCAATAAATCGGAAAGTGTGCGCCATATTTCTTGCGAAGGTATAGTAGGCAATCCTGTAACTGTTATTTTCAGAACATCTGAAATGGCTAATCCTGTTCGCTTCAATCCGTAGTCAATTGCCAGCACTCGCATAATTTTTACAAAGCTAATAAAATTTACAAAAAAATTGGCTGCCTATTTGACTTTTTGTATCTTTACTGCAATGATTACCATAGTTGGCGCGGGTTTAGCAGGTTCTTTAATGGCTATTTACTTAGCTAAAAAAGGCTATGAGGTGGTCGTTTATGAACGCCGCCCTGACATGCGCATACATAATTGGGAACGCGGCAAGTCTATTAACTTGGCTATTTCCAAACGAGGTATACACGCGCTTGAACAGGTTAATCTTTGGCAGGATATACTCAAAATTGCTATTCCTATGCGAGGGCGCATGATACACGATGCTCAAAAGAATACTACATTTCAACCGTATGGTATTCATGAACATGAAGTGATTTATTCAGTTTCTCGATCAGCGCTAAACATTGCTTTGATGAATGCCGCCGAGCAAAACGGCGTAAGAATTTTTTTTAATCATCGCTGTATTAACCTTGAAAAATTCGAAACGCATGTAAAACTCCACTTTTGGAACGAGCTTACAAAAGAAGAAACTAGCTTAGAAGCACAAGTAGTTATTGGTGCAGATGGTGCTTTTTCTGCGGTTCGGCAAAATACTTTCAAAGTAGAGCGTTTTAACTATTCACAAACCTTTTTAGATTGGGGCTACAAAGAATTAACTATTCCTCCAGGACCGAACGGCACTTTTTTGATAGAAAAAAACGCCCTTCATATATGGCCAAGACACGATTACATGTTGATTGCTTTACCTAATACAGATGGCTCATTCACTTGTACGCTATTCCTACCTTTCGAAGGTCAAATCAGCTTTGACAGTATTAGCACGGATACGCAGATTGAAACTTTTTTTGAAACTAACTTTCCTGACGCAAAAGCACTTATGCCTAATTTAGTTGCTGAATATCGCCAAAATCCTGTATCTACGTTGGTCTATATTCAGTGCGCGCCATGGTACTACAAGGATAAAATTGTTTTAATTGGGGACGCTTGCCATGCTATTGTACCTTTTTATGGACAAGGTGCCAATGCTTCTTTTGAAGACTGCTTTATCCTGCAATCTATTATAGATAAATATCCTAATCAATGGGATAAAATTTTTCAGGAATACTACCATTTACGAAAACCTAATGCCGATGCTATTTGTCAGCTAGCCCTTCAAAATTTCGTAGAAATGCAGTCCAAAGTAGCAGATAAAAAATTCTTACTTCGCAAACAAATTGAACAAAAACTATACGAACATTTTGGGGAAAAATTTACTCCACAATACAATTTAGTTACTCACACTACCATTCCTTACGCTGAAGCGCTGCGAATAGGCAACTTACAAGATGGCTTTCTACAAAATTTAGCTAACCGCATCAATGACATAAGTGAACTTAATCTTAATGAAATTGAATTGCCAAATTTCAATTAGTATGATACGAGAAATTTCAGCCGAGCAAACTTATCCCCTGCGTTCAGAAATTCTCCGATGGGGTAAAGTTCCCCCTGAACAGTGCGCTAATCCCGAAGATGCTCTACCTGGTAGCTTTCATCTAGGATATTTTGAAGGAAATGAGTTGGTAGGTATCGCATCTTTTCATGTTGAGAGCATGCCCGACCTGCCTAACGTGAATGCATACCGCTTGAGAGGTATGGCAGTAGCCAAGAATTATCAAAATAAAGGAATAGGTAAAAAACTTATTCAACACGCCATAGCCCTTTTGAAATCTAAAAATGTAGCTTACTTATGGTGCAATGCTCGTACCTCTGCTATGTACTTCTACGAAAAAATGAACTTTGAAATATTTTCCGAAGAATTTGATATTCCAAACATAGGACCTCATTATCGTATGCGAATAAAGCTATAAACTTGCCATGAATAAGAGAGAATTTTTACAAATTATCACCAGCATGGGACTTACTACTGCCTTTTGGCAGGATTTAGCAGCGTTTGACACTAATCAAGAGTATCAAACTCTATCTCGTCTATCCAATGATGAAGAAAAGTTTTGGAAACACATTCGCAGCCTATATGAACTCAAACCAGATTACATTAACCTTGAAAATGGCTGGTATAATATCATTCCCAAACCCATTCTTAAAGCTTATTTTGAAGAGATACATAAACTAAATCTCGAAGGTACGTATTACATGCGCACGCGCCTATTTGATGATAATATTGAAGTTCGCAAACAACTAGCACAGTTAGTAGGCTGCTCTTATGAAGAGCTAATTATTACCCGTAATACCACAGAATCTATTGACACTGTTATTGCAGGAATAGATTGGAAACCTGGGGATGAAGTGGTTTTTAACACACAAGAGTATCCTGCAATGATAGACATGTTCAAGGTTCAAGCACGTAGATATGGAATTGTGAATAAAATAATTTCAATTCCCAATGACCCTAAAAATGACGAAGAAATAGTAAACCTGTATGAAAAAGCCATTACTCCGAAAACTCGTATGATATTAGTTAGCCATATCATCAACATCACAGGACATATTTTACCTGTCAAAAAAATTTGTGATATGGCAAGGGAAAGAGGAATTTTTACTATTGTAGATGGTGCGCATGCCGTAGCTCATTTTGATTTCAAAATTTCCGACCTCAATTGTGATGCGTATGCTTCTAGTTTGCATAAATGGCTAAGCGTTCCTTTGGGAGCAGGTATGTTATATTTACGCAAAGATAAGATAAAAGAAATTTGGTGTTTATTTGGTGAAACGGCTTACCCTGATGATGATATCCGCAAACTTAACCATATCGGCACACATCCTGCACACACGGTTTTGACTATCCCTGCCAGCATACAGTTTTACCAAAAAATAGGAGCAAAACGAAAAGAAAATCGATTACGTTATATCCAAGAGTACTGGACCTCAAAAGTAAGAGAGATACCCAACATTCTTCTTAATACCCCTTCTCAAAGTCATAGAGCATGCGGCATTGCGAACGTAGGTATAAAACACATTAAACCTGCTGACTTAGCCAAAATTCTACTTCAAAAATACAAAATATGGACTGTAGCCATAGATCATCCCGAAGTGCAAGGAGTGCGAATTACCCCTAACGTATTCACTACCACAGAAGAACTAGACAAACTAGTATCCGCCCTTATTGAACTAAGCAAAAAGTAATTTGAAAACAATTTTGTAGTAATTGAAAAGATTCTAACTTTTTTGTAACTTTGTGTGTTATTTTAACGTTATCAACTTGCTATGGAAAATCCAGTAGTAGAAAAAACTATAACTTCGCCTATCAAAATTACAGATAATGCATTGAAAGAGATAAAAAATATCATTGCTCAAAAAAATGTACCCGAAGGCTATGGATTACGGGTAGGAGTGCAAGGTGGGGGATGTGCTGGGCTATCTTATCAATTAGGTTTTGACAAACCTCGTGAGCATGATCACCAATATGAAGTAGGGGGATTATTAGTTATCGTAGACAAACGCCATTTGCTTTACCTTGTAGGAGTAGAAATAGATTTTCAAGATGGCTTGAACGCAAGAGGTTTCACTTTTAATAACCCTAACGCGAAAACCACTTGCGGCTGTGGAAGCTCATTCTCAACCCACTAAAACTTTTTTAACATACAACTCTACGTAACTATAAGGTAAAGGACAAACGATATATCCAGAAGACTACCTAAAACACTGCTCTTATTTTTTGTTTTCCTGTGTAATAGGCGTGTAAATAAAGATTTCCTCGGGTCTAGGGGGACTAGCTCTGTATTCTCCTGCTTTTTCTTCAAGGGTTACTGCAAAAGCTTCCACATCGCGATGCATAAGTTCAATAGATTTTAAACCACTGTCTTTTTGAGTATTTTTGAGAATACCTGCGTCAATAGGTTTTTTATTGGCTATGTACCATAAACGATACACTTTATTGTCAGGTAAAGCAGGGAATGCTTCAATTCGGTAGTAAGCTTGCTTGCTAGCATAATCCCAATAAATAGTAGCCAAACAAAGATTAGTTTTAGAATTACATAATTTTGCTACGGCACGGTAGCCTTTATCGCTTGTAATCAAGCTTTCGTAGTTTTTTTTGAGGTCTTTATACTTACTTTCACAGTTACGGTGTTCATCTCTCAATTGAGCTACTTGTTTGTGTAAATTTTTACTGTTTTTTACTTCATTTTGCCATAGAATAGCGAAAGTAATAGCAAAAACGCCAGCTATTAAACTCAATACATACAATAGTGGCAAGACAATTCTTTTTGGTTCAGAATTTTTATCTTCTATTTGATAAATTTTTGATAAGATTTTCTCTTTTAGCGCAGGATTAGGAGTTTTTTGATATTGCAAGCTGTATTGAAAAAGGCTTTCTTGAAGTTCAAAAACAATATTTTGAATTTCAGGATATTGTAGCATATACTGCTCTACTTCCCGACTTTCTGCTTCGGAGAGCAAGCCCAGCACATATTCCTCTAAAACTCCACTATCTATAATTTCTTGCACTGTTTTCATACCTTCTTCCTTAAAAGTTGTAATGCCGCGTTTAATCTTGTTTTTAAGGTTCCTAATGGAATACCTAATTCTTTGGCAGCGTCTGCTAACGTGTACCCCTCAAAGTATACTTTTTCGATAATCATTTTATACGAATCCTCTAACTGATGGACTAACTCTTTTACTCCTATTTGTTCAATAGGTATAGCGGTAGTGTTTTTACTTTCTAAATATTCTACGTTACTTTCAAAGCTTTGGTTTTTTTGATTTTTTTTGAAATTTTTTCCACGTGTAATATCAATAGCTGAATTGCGAGCAACATTAAGCATCCATGTGTACAGTTTGCCTTTTCTAGGGTCATAAGAATCAGCATTGTGCCAAATTTTCAAGAAAACCTCTTGCAGTACATCTTCAGCTAATGTTTCGTTCTTTACAATGTGAAGAACTATACCATAAAGTACAGCACTATAATGGTCGTATAGATACTGTACCACGCTAGTATCTTTGTTTTTTAGCCGCTCTATGATTTCTGCTTCTGATAACAAGATATTGCAAAAATAAATAAATCTGAACAAATTAAATAAAAGACATGGGTCAAAAAATAATTAGCCTACTTCTAGCAACTTATTAACTTGCTCAGGAGTGGGAATGTGAAAAGCACCCCATTTTCTTAGAATTACATTGTCTTTGATTAGCACACAGCTGGGAAATGAACGTATCATAGTTTTGAGCAAATCTTTATCTGTGCTATATATAGGAAAATGCGGTTTTTTTACATCATTAAAAAAATTGATTTCGGCTTTTACTTCACCTGATAGACCTATTACTGTGTAGTTTGCTTTTTCATACAAAGCTAATTTCTCTAAGCTATTCCACTGTGGAATGGGCTTTTTAACATCTAAAATGATAATCAAATAATTTCCTTTGGACAAATCTTTTTCTATACCTGTTACAGGAAAGGGATTTCCGTTTTTATATTCATGAAATTCAATCAAAGGCAGGTTTCTGTATGAATAGATAGTTATCCAACCACTTACTACTGTGAATATCACTACGGTAAAATTGACCCATACTTCATTTTTGAGGTATGGCAAAATTTCTTTACGTTGCTTGAATATCCATCCTACAAAAATCATTAGAATTAGGTCTTTGACAAAAGATTGTTTAGGTGTAAACTTGATTGCTTCGCCAAAGCATCCGCAATTTTTAACCGCTCCCGTAATTGCTGAATATCCTGTTAAAAATGTAAAGTAGAGCATAAGCAGCAAAGTAACCCAAGCTGTTATTCTCATCCTAAAGCCTACTAACATAGCTGCACCTAGAGCAACCTCTAAAACCGAGATAAACATAGCCAATCCAACAGAATAGGCTTCTAAAAACGGCAAATGAAACACTTTATGAAAATACTCATCTAATTTGCGGCTAAAAGCTACAGGATCTACTACTTTTACAAAGCCTGATATAATGAACCAAATTCCGCAGAGCCACAAGCTTATCCAAGTAAAAAAGGTGCGCATACGCAGGTAAAGTTACAATGTCTGATAAGTTTTTCAAAAAATGAGTTATAGTAGGTCTAACAATGATTGAAGTTTTTTGGGCGTGCCCCTTGCTGCGCAAGGGTCGGGGCATTCCGCACTGCGCTTCGCTTCGGTGCTAACGCACTGCCTAACGGCATGCTCCATGCCCCTCACGCAAATGACATAAGCAGTTATGTCTTTATCTTATTTGAGCTTGAAGTACAACTACTTACAAGCTAAAGCCTTGCATAAATTACAGAGAAACGATGGTTTCAGAGATTCCTTGCGTGAGGCATGCGAAGGGCGTGCGTCAGCACGGTGCGCAGCGAAGCGCAGCACCGAAGCGTTAGCGTAGCCCGTAGCACGCCGACCTTGCCCACACAAGCGCAAGCGAAGTGTGGGCAAGGGCACGCCCAAAAAATTAAAACTTAAAAAACAATCATGCTATTACAAATGAATTTTAGCACGTATTAAGTTCCAGTTTGAATACAACATATACAAGCATACTACAATAAAAAACAAAGTAGAACCTAACCACAACTTTGCATTCCAAAACACTTGTGTATAACTCACAAAAGCTAATAGCCCCATCAACAGCATCGGCATGAGATACATGTCCTTGAAAGAATACCTAAAATAAGCATGCTTTTGCGCTGAATAATATATCACAGGCACTTGAACAGCCCTTGCTAATACACCTGCCCATATTGCTGCCCAAAGTCCTATGTAAGAAATTAAAAACCAATGAAAAACAAAACCTACTACCACAGAAGCAAAAGTTAAATAGAAAAAAATTTGTGTCCTGCGTTGATAAAACAAAGGCATCGTGTAAATAATCTGATACACTCTGAATAAAAATCCTATCCCTAATAAAGGAATGTACAAAGCCGCTTTTTGATACTCCGCTCTGGGAACTACTAAAAATAAATTCTGCCCTACTAATACCAACCCTGCTATGGCTAAAATACTGATTTCCATTATCATTTTGTAATTAAAATGAAGCTCTGCTACTTGTTGTTGGTTTTTCTTTTGAGTAAAAAGTTCAAATATTTTAGGTTGCACAGCTTGGCTAACCGAAACTACCAACAACTCCACAGCAGCGGATAAGCTAACAGCAAAATTGTATATCCCCAGGGCTTCCTCATCCAAAAAACGCAGAATAATGGTATTATCGTTGAAAATATAAAACCAGCTCAATAAGCTGTAAGGCAATAAAGGGATAGAAAAATATAAAGAGGGCTTCAAATAACTTTTTTTTAGGCATACTCCATAACGAGTAACAGCATAATACGCCAAAACAGCATATATTCCTGTTATTACCCATAGCTTACCCAGCATCAAATTGATAACCGAACCATCTAAATAAACTAATACAACAATCTGACTAACTAAATTACCTAAAAAAGAACTTAAACTCACAAAAATAAAGGCTTTCAAATGTTGTATAATTCTGAACACAACCAAAAAAGTAGGTATAGTAACATTAAGCAAACCTGTACTAACGGCTACAATTCCGTATGGATAATAGTCTAAGGTATCACTTCTGTAAAAAAGGTCGAATAAAAATGTACCTACGGCTAATCCTAAAACAAAAACAACAATACTCAACAGAGTTAAAAACCAAAAAACAGAACTCAAGTAATCTTTTATCCGCGTGGGGTCGTGTCTGTAACTGAAATAGTACCTTGCTACACTAGCATGTAGGCTTAAACTAAATAAAGTGCTTACCAGAACTTGTACAATTGTCATTCCTTGAAAGATACCAAATTGGGCTACGCTTAATTTTTGCATGTATAGAGGGAGCAGTATGAGCTGCGTAGTAGCCGGCAAAAAGGATAAGAAGGTATAAATAACCGTGCTTTTAAGTTCTTGTCTGCTCATTCAAAAGGGCTGATAAATGTGTCAAAAGTAGGTAGATGTTTATCTTTTTCAGAAATGATAGGGTTCTCTACCTTCCAATCTATGTTCAAAGTAGGGTCGTTCCACAAAATTCCACGTTCAGCGGCTTTGTTGTATATATTCGTACACTTGTATAAAAACAGAGTGTTGTCTTCTAATACTGAAAATCCATGTGCAAATCCTTCGGGAATCCAGAGCATAAGGTGGTTTTCTGCCGAGAGTTCTATTCCAAAATATTTTCCATACGTGGGAGAGCTTTTACGAATATCTACGCAAACATCATAAACTCTACCCCGTGCGACGCGAACTAATTTACCTTGCGCATACGGTGGTGCTTGAAAGTGCAAGCCTCTCACTGTATTCTTTTGAGATAGCGATTCATTATCTTGAACAAACTCCATCTCTATGCCTATTGACTTGAACTTTTCTTTGTGGTAACTCTCAAAAAAATATCCACGAGCATCTGAAAAAATTTGTGGCTCTATAATCCACACACCAGGTATGGGCGTAGTATGTACTTTCATATTATCGGCTTGCAAAACTACGTAAAAGAATATTAGATAAAAAACGCATTCTGTTTTGTGTTACAAATGTAGTATTTTTGCTCTGTGAGCAAACCTTTAAAGATAGGCGTAGTTATTCCTTTGTTCAATGAACAAGATTCTTTATCACAACTTGCCCAAGAGATTGTAACCGTAATGAATGCAAATCACTATGATTATGAAATTTGGTTTATTGATGATGGCAGCACAGATTCTTCTTGGCAAGTGATAGAACAACTACACGCGAATAATCCTAAAATACATGGAGTTCAATTCAGGAGAAACTATGGAAAAAGCGCAGCGCTCAATGTAGGTTTTCAAAAAGTACAAGCAGACATTGTCATTACTATGGATGCCGACCTACAAGATGACCCGCATGAAATTCCTGAATTAGTGAGTATGATTCTTTCTGGATATGATTTAGTCAGTGGTTGGAAAAAAAATAGAGCTAAATATGACCCTATTAGTAAGTCTGTGCCAACAAAGCTATTCAATTGGGCTACCCGGCAGATGTCAGGAATTCCCTTGCATGATTTTAATTGTGGCTTAAAAGCTTATCACATTGATGTAGTTAAAAATATTGAGGTTTATGGTGAGATGCACAGATATATTCCCGTAATTGCTAAATGGGCAGGATTTACTAAGATTACAGAAAAGCGAGTTAATTTAAGACCACGCCTGTATGGAAAGTCAAAATTTGGCTGGAACAGATTTATCAATGGTTTGTTAGACTTACTTTCTATCACTTTTACAAGTAAGTACATGAAAAAGCCCATGCACTTTTTTGGCACAATAGGTATAATTTTTATTTTTTTAGGCACTATCTCAGGAGCATATCTCACTATAATGAAGTACTTCTACCATGAACCCCTGAAAAACAGAATGCCTCTACTGTTTCTTACTATATTGCTCTTAATCTCGGGTATTCAATTTTTTATGACAGGTTTTATTGGCGATATGATTTCGCGTACGCATCCACACAAAGACAGCTACAATATCAAAACCGTATTGTAATCACAATAATCCAAGATTTTATTCAAAATAACCAGGTTTGAATTTGAGAAAATAATCCATGTTAAATTCACTGCTTATGCTGTTGTAAAAATCTATTATCAGATAGACTTTTTGTTTAACATTGAAGTATTGCTCTGCAATTTTCCAAAATTCTTTTTTAGGGCAAAAAATGTTCTCTGCATACGCATTAAAATCATTTTCTAAACTGGATAGAGCATATTGATAAAGAATTCCTTTTTGGCAAAGTTCTTCATCAAATTCTGTTTTATTAGCACCTTTTTTAATAGCTTCCACACCTGAACTTCCCTCCTTAAACTCATACTCAGTGTAACTAAGCCATTCGTCCTTTTGAAAATACTTAGGGTAATTACGAAGCAAAATACTTGAAAATTCATGATGAAAGAGTTGTTCTAAATACAACTCTGTATAGCCTTTTTCAATACCTTCATTGGCTAAATACAAACAGTCATTGCTATTTGTACCTCCGTATTTAACTCCATAAAAGCTTAGACAGCCTGCCAAATAGATGAATTTTAAGTTTTTACGTAAAACTGCAGCAGGGTATTTACGCATTGCTTTCAAGATAATAGGTAAAAATCGGTCTTTTTCTTTCTCTTCTATGGGAACGTATAAAGCATTTATGGGTTGTTGCATCCATTTAGTTGGGAATTCTACGTTCTGCCATATAATCTTAATTCCTGTTGAAGTATCCAAATAATAGCCGCTGTTATCTATATCAAATGTATTGGCATACAACGCATGAATGAGCAAAGTTAAAAAACCTAAAATGCATCTAAATAGCTTGCTAAAAAGCATATTCCTATCCTTTTGGCTAACACACTGCTAATATACAAAAAATATTTTTTACATCTTATTACTACGGTTATTACTCAAATACAAGGGCGACCTGCGCAGCAGGTCGCCCTCAATAAAATCCAAAGTTATTCCGAACTATCGGTTCAGATAGTAATTAAGTCCGAAATTAAAACTAAAACTACTGATGTCAAAAATATAGAGATTACGAGTTCTAACCTCACTAGTGTAGGTAACATTGCTTATGGTGTATTCGTCTACTGACTTAGTTGCTGTAAATCCAAATATATTTCCCAAAGAAGCTTCTAAACCAATTTTTTTAGTAGGGAAGTATAGTATACCTGGGGCAATGCCTATACTTGTGACAGAAATTTTAGGTCCGTCTTCTTCTTTGGTTGTAACCGTAGAACTGTTAGAAGGTTTATCTTTTACTTCAATTTTGCTTGAACCACTGGCGATACCCAAGCTCAAATCACCATAAATGTAGAAGTCCCCTTCTCCTAGCTGTTGGGCATATCTACCAAACAGACCAACATTAAATATACCTTCTCGTGTAGTTGTAGTGCGAGTAGTAGTTACGCCAAAGGAAGGTGTGTTAGTTAATTCCTCAATTGTCTGCTCCATGTTTCTTTGATATCCCAACATTAGCCCAACTCCGATGTTGTCAGTTACAAAGTATCCTACGCGCGGCATGATACTAAAGCTGGAGAACTTTGGAGTTTCAGTTTCGGTTACTTGGTTATTGGAGTTGTTTTTTGTTTTAGATTTTCCTGATTGGGTTGCAACGCCAAGTGCGCCACCCACAAATAACCCTTGACCCACTTGTGTAAGGGCTTCTTTTGCCAAGAATGGCAAAGCAATGAAGCAAAGATACAAGAGACACTTTTTCATAGCGCAGCAAATCTATAATACTTTTTTCAAAATACAAAAATTTTTACAGACTTACTACATAATTTCATTATCTGTAGCTTGCAGTTAGACAAAAACTAAATGTTCTATGCGTATTCTCAATTTTCTCTATTTAAGGATAAGCAAGAATAATGATACTATCAATCTGGTTATTTTTTATGCATAAAATTATTGAAAGATAAAACAAAGTTTTTACCTTTGAATTTAGTATGTCAAAAGTTGTTTTAATCACAGGCAGTACCAGCGGAATAGGCTTAGGAATAGCCCAAGAATTTGCCGCAAAAGGGTACAACGTTATGTTCAACGGGCTTGAAAAAAATGGTCCTGAAATTGCGCAGGAAGTAGCCCAAAAGTATGGCGTACAGACCAAATTCAACGGCGCTAATATGATGAAACCTGACGAAATTGCAGCTTTAGTCAAAGACACAGAGGATACTTTCGGTCATATTGATGTACTCATTAACTGTGCGGGAGTTCAATACGTTTGCCCAATTGAAGATTTTCCTAACGACCGCTGGGACTTAATCATTGGGGTCAATTTAAGTTCTGCTTTTTATACTACCAAAGCGGCTTGGAAAGGTATGAAAGCTCGGCGTTTTGGTAGAATTATCAACATTTCCTCTGCGCATGGATTAGTAGCTTCAAAAGGAAAATCTGCTTATGTGGCTTCTAAACATGGCATTACAGGTTTAACTAAAGCTATTGCCTTAGAAGGTGCAGAGTATAACATTACTTGTAACGCTATTTGTCCAGGTTATGTGCGTACTCCGTTGGTAGAGGGGCAGATAAAAGATCAAGCCAAGTTGCACGGTATTTCCGAAGAAGAAGTAATTAGCAAAATCATGTTGGAACAACATGCTGTAAAAGAGTTTGTTTCTATTGAATCCATTGCTGCGATGGCTTTATTTTTAGCTTCGGAAGAAGCCAAAACGATTACAGGGGCATCTATTCCTATGGAGGGCGGTTGGACGGCTAAATAACAATTCAAAATTGAGGTATTAAGTAGCAAAATATTTGATTATTAAGGATTTATATTTTTTGGGCGTGCCCCTTGCTAACGCAAGGGTCGGGGCATTCCGCACTACGCTTCGCTTCGGTGCTTCGCTAACGCT